>NZ_JABZFS010000006.1:0-44312 GCF_014237355.1 Desulfosporosinus sp. | reverse complement strand
ACCGGTTCAATCCCGGTCAATGGCTCCAGCAAATGCGGGAGTGGCGTAATTGGCAGACGCGCACGTTTGAGGGGCGTGTGGGTAACTCCGTACGGGTTCAAGTCCCGTCTTCCGCACCATCTTAATAACCTCGAACTACGATTTTGCGGGTGTAGCTCAATGGTAGAGCACTAGCCTTCCAAGCTAGCTACGTGAGTTCGATTCTCATCACCCGCTCCATTATCATTTTCGTGGCGGCATAGCCAAGTGGTAAGGCAGAGGTCTGCAAAACCTCTATTCCTCAGTTCAAATCTGAGTGCCGCCTCCAACTAATTAGCCGATGTGGCGTAACTGGCAGACGCACGGGACTTAAAATCCCGCGGACTTAACATCCGTACCGGTTCGATTCCGGTCATCGGCACCATATGAAAATTTATTAACTTAGATAAATGAACGACCGTATTGTTAAATCAATACGGTTTTTTCAACATCATAAGTCCATAATAGCATAATGAAAAGCTGATTAGAACGATTTATTTACTTTTTACCAAATAATAAATCAACTATATTAATAAAAGCCGAGAAAGATTATGATTAATCTTTCTCGGCTTATTATTATTAGGCTTGCTAGGCCTCGATGTTAAAATACAGATCATCGTTTAAATATGGATTATCCAACGAGTTCACATATTTATGTGCGTGAGCTCGTAATTCTCAATCGTGCGTATCTGTAAACTCCAATCAATAGTATCTGGAGTTTTAATGCTCTCCCCCATTAGTTGTTTAATAGCAAGATCTAAAAAGTTTACACCAGTAAAACAGGATTTATGAATCCCCGCGGACATCCGGGTATTAATTTCAATGAGATGAGCCACACCTTTGTGATACTTTACTTGAATATTATACAAGTAGCTTAATGAAAATTCCTTAGTTAATCTTTGAGCTATAGCAATTAAATCCTCTCGATACTCAATAGTTTGGCGATAAAGATCTGCTTTTTTTCTAGGGACGGCAACAACAAGCTCACCATTATTCCCTAAGCAATCAATACTATATTCGTCCCCTTCAAGATATTCCATAACCATAAAGGGTTCTACAATATTCGAGTGCTCTAATATCCGGTTAATCCTAGCTAACGAAATCGTTGAATTCGTTGTTTTATTAAGCTCATCGATTTCTGTCATATCGTCTAAAATTCGTTTAAAGCCATCTCCGCCAATTCCAGAGATAGGTTTTAAACAAACACTACTACCTATCCTAGTTATTAGATTATAGGCATTTTCAAAGTCCTTAATGTTCTCAATTCTGAACGCTTTTGGAATAGCTACAAGGTTAGCCCCTTCTAGCGCCTCATAAGTTTTTAGTTTGTTATCTAGAAGTTGATACGTTTCACTATCCCCAACAAACATTACTTTTACCCCGAGACGGTCAAATTGTTCCTTGTATTCAATTAATGTGGTAACGTTATACCTGGGCACAAATAAGTTAACACCGTGCTTAAAACAGAAATCTAAGCAGTAATCAACATAGTCTCTTCCATTAACAGATGGCTCTACCTCAAAATAATCTGCCACTTCCTGTAGATCGTTATTTGGACAAACATGTGATATATATATCTTAAAATTTGAGGGGTTACTAGTTAGAAACCGTTGAATAATTTTGGGTGTCGAAGAAAAACAGCGATTAAAGTAAATAGTTTGTATTCCGCTAGACATGGTCAATTTGCTACCTCCTATAGTTCTCTAATAGGATTAGCAAATATTGTAAATTAAATACATTCATGTCATATTAGTTTAATTTCTTAGGCATTCTTCGGAATATAACGTTTCGCACCCAATCTTTGAAGCCCAATTTTACGGGAGGGCTAGGAAGGGGTTTTTGCCCATAAATAAGGCCAAATCCATAGTAACTACGGTTTCTCTTCATAAACGAAGCGTTTTTTTGTAATCTGGGTAGTAATCGCGGTTGCCTATGGAGTTTATTCATGAGGTCTTTAACCAGTACCCAGTCTTTCTTGAGTTCATTTAGAACAACGTTGCTATTGTCTCTTAAGGGTTGAGGATTCTTAATCTCTACATCTTGAAAACCAGCTTGGGCTAATGCATTGCCCCATTCTTCGAAGGATAATGGGTTTGTTCCTAAGCCAAAACACTCCTCCATTTGGCGCCTTACGATAACAGGCAAATCGTTTAATAGTGCCATTTCAAGATCGGCAACTCTGCCCTCAGGCTTTAATACTCTATAGAATTCTTGATACACTTTTTCTTTATCCAAAAAAACGGTTATAGATTCGGCTAAGACCACATCGAAGTGGTTATCTTCAAAAGGCAGTTCATAGACATCTGCTGCCCTAAAATCGACTAAATGAGAAACACCCTCTTTTTCAGCCCTGAGACGTGCTTTTTCAATCATATGAGGATTAATGTCAATACCTATGATCTTACATCCGATCGTTTTCGCTAAATAGCAAGCTGTTAGACCGCTTCCACACCCGGCATCAAGCAAATATTCCTCAGGTCTTACACCTATAACATCTAGATTTTGTTTCGTGGCAGGAAAGCCCCCTGGATGAGAACTTCCTATGCCTAGCCAGGCTATAAGTTCAAAATAGTTCATTTCGTCAACTCGTTTAGTTTCACGTATCACCTTGTGTCCTCCTTCCATGGGTATGTGGTATTATATTCCATGAACAAGTTGGCTGACAGTAGGTAAGCTCGGTCATAATTCATAACAGAAAAACTTACGCATCTTTTTCGATACATGTCTTTGCTATAAAAGCAACTTAAGCACTGTGTCATCCTGAAGGAAGGACGACTGAAGGATCTAGATCCTTCGCTGCCCTCAGGATGACATGAATGAAAGAGGACCCTAAAGTTATGCTTTCTGACAGAATAAAAGTAGCCACCGCTAAAGCGATGGCTTATCTTTGAATTCATTACTTATCAATTCTCTTAACCTCTATGGTTTCGTGAACTACTTCAGATTTGAGGTCAATAACTTCTCCGAAAGTAAACATCTGTGATCTGGAATGGTAGATAGGCGGGCGTTTCTTTTTAGGGAAGAAATGTCGATAAAGTCCATAGACACTTAGCAATCCGGCACCTATTAAAAGAATACCAAAGGAAAAAACCAATGTTGTGCTGACAATAAATAAAATCCCTATAGACCAAAGAATCTTATTAAGTTTTGGCATGCTAAACCCTCCGTAACTCTTATTATTCTCCGGGAAGTAGCCTATAAAATGTACTATAACCCATTATAACACGAGTCTGAGAAGTTGCATAAATTTAATCGGGTAGTTCGGTTAATTCTCCATCTTCGAAATTAATATAAAACGCGGCCTGACGTGTACAACCCTGCACACCACAAGTTCCACTTCAAACATTCTCTAACATACTTCGTTTAATTTTATAGTTTGAGACACATATTCTACATATTTGGCTCCAGGCTTTAGTTCCATCAGCGTGTTTGGGATTAGCGTTTTTAAATATTATGCCGTTATATTGGTACATCATGAATAACTTAACCTCTTTCTGTGTCGTGATCATAACTATTATATCATTTTCTCATTGGCTTTTCTGTATAATAAGCAATGGCAATTGCGCCTGGACCGACATGTAAGCCGATAACAGGTCCAATATCCATGATATCTATTGGTATATTTATCGTTTCTGTGATTAGTTTTGCTAAATCGTTTGCTTCATTTTGACAATTAATATGTAGAACAACAATCTCTCCCACACCATAGATTTTAATATCCTGTAACATCTTATCAACCATAGCCAGAATAGCATTCTTTTTTGTTCTAACCTTCATTAATACATTGGTTTTACCGTCCTCGACGGTTAAAATGGGAATAATCTTAAATAGATTCCCGATTAATGCACTTGCGCCACCAATTCTACCGCCTTTTTTTAAATATTCGAGATTCTCTGGAATAAATAAAAACCGGCTTCTCTTAATTGTTTCCAAAGCAGCTTCTTTGACCTGTTCAAGTGTCTTACCAGCTTTTGCAGCTCTTGCCGCCAGAACCACAGCAAATCCTAACTGCATGCAATTCGATCTGGAATCAATAATCTCGATCTTTGCATTCTCGTACTTCTCCAGAATCATATCTCTTACAGTTTGAGCCGTTGATAAAGTACCACTCATGTCAGAAGACAAGAAAATGCAGCATAGACTATCCCCCATCTCGACGGCACGTTTCATTTCCTGATACATTTCCCCTACGGAAGGCTGTGAAGAGGTTGGAATCCCCTTCTCTGCCATCATCGTGTAAAAAGTTTTGTTATCAATATCCATTTCCCTCATGCTGTCATTTCCAAAGGAAAGATTCAAGGAAACCATTCTGATATTTAATTCTTTTCTAATAGCCTCTTGTAAGTAGCTTGTGCTATCCGTTAAAATCTGTACTGCCATTTTTTTAGCTCGCTTTCATTACATGCCATGATCTAATAATGCTAGGCATGCTTTATCCAGTCTTTAGGGCCCCAGGAGTTTACTACAACACATTATAACCTTTTCCAATACAACTTGTATAATATAATATTAAGAATCTCTAAATCCGAGTGACATACTAACAGCAGATATTTCAAGATCGTTTGCTTTTAGCCGAACATGTTTACTTATAGACTTCTGAAAGAATCTCAATATCATCTTGACTAAGAGATACAGGATCAGGAGCTTTACCAGGCTCTACGACAAGAACCTTAATCCATTTTACCATGTAGACCTCCTAAATATAATGACTATTATAAAACCATAGACGTAAGAAAAAAAGCCCCGTGCGATGCGGTTATTTTTCCGCTGACGGGGCTTTCTAATTCATCTTACAATCAAGCTTATGATTGGTTGACTTTTAGATCAGGCATTATCTATGCTTTATCTTCTGTCGCTTCAGTCTCAGGTACTTCATCGGGAACTAATGCATTTTCGATGAGCGTACTGAGATGGTGCATTTTCATGCCAAGTTTATAGAATTTATTCATGTCGTTAAACTGGTCAATACAGTTATGGCAAGGAATACATCCAATTTTAGCACCAGTTGCAACTAATTGATCGACTTTAGGTTTAGCTTTAGCCATACGCTGTTGCTTAGTAGCTGCAACTGCTAACGCTCCACCACCAGCTCCACAACAAATGTTATATTTGCCTTCAGGATTCATTTCTCGATAATCCTCGACGACTTGTTTGATAACATAGCGTTGTGGTTCATAAACTCCTTCTTTACGAACCGTATTACAAGGATCGTGAAGGGTCACGGGGAGAGGATTTTTACTCTTATCGAGTTTTAGTCTGCCTTCTTTGATCCATTCTTCATACTTCTCGACAATGTGACGAACGGGGAACTGTTTGCCTTTCCAGAAGGTGCGTTGAAACATTCTGCAAGAGCGGAATGCGTGACCACATTCAGTAACGACTAATTCTTTGGCATTGAGTCGCTCCATCTCTTCAAAGAGCGGTCGTGTAATCTCTTGGAATTGGTCGTTCTTTCCAGTGAACAGACAGATATTGGTTGCATCCCAACGCTTACTGCTTAGTGTGTAATTTACTTTGGCTGCTGTGAAAATGTGTAAAATAGTTTGAAGTTCATGTGGATAATGTTTAACTTCTCTGGCATTGAAGCCAAACATAAAGTCAGCATCCTGCTTGTCAATTTGGATCTTAACTGTAGGATCATTCATTTCTTTCTGAAGTTCCTCTTCAAGCCATTCCAGAGTTTCATCATAATCGAGTTGTTCCACTGCCATTTGGTTACCTGTATTTATATGGTCATCAGCAATGTGTTGTAAGTGACCTGGAGGCATAGGAGTTTTTCCACGGAAAGCTCTTGTAATAGCTGCAATATTGACACCCATTGGGCACTCTACAGTACAGCGTTCACACATATTGCAATTCCAGACAAAAGGATCATTTTCAACCTCTTCACGCATTCCAAGGGCTATTTTGCGAATAAATTTACGCGGGTCATTATCCTCAACCAAATCACTATACTTACACCCAGCGGTACACATACCGCAAGTAAGGCAATTAGAAAAATCATACCCTTTTAATAATCCAGCCACTTCATCTCTCAGGGTTGGATCAAATTCTCTAACTCTAATGGGTTCAGCCATTCTTACTATCACCTCCGACTTGATTAATATTCATTAGGCAATTCTTTTAATTGAGCCATTGAGAAGACCGGGCCATCTTTACATACATATTCTGTTCCGATATTGCAACGTCCGCAAATACCCAGACCACACTTCATGCGCATTTCTAAGGATGTGTAAATAGTCTCAGGAGTAAAGTTCAACTTTTCTAGAACGGGTAAGGTAAATTTAATCATAGCAGGTGGTCCGCACACAACAGCATAGGTATCCACGGATGAAGGAGCAATTTGTTCCGTAATGCTAGGAATAAAGCCTACGTGTTTAGTCCAGCCTTCTGCAGGTCGGTCAATGGTGGTTACCAGGTTAATGTTCGGATTGTTTTCCCACTCGGCTAATTCCTCTTTATAGAGCAACAAGCCAGGGTTTCTAGCACCGTAAATAACCGTAATATCACCATAGTCTCCCCGATGTTTGTCATCGAGCATATATTTTGCCAGTGCACGCAGAGTTGTAAATGCAAAACCTCCACCGATAATAACGACGTTTTTCCCTTTAAACTTCTCTAAGGGATAGTAATTACCCATCGGCCCTCTAACCCCTACCATAGTTCCTTCTTCTAAGAGGTGCAGGGCATTAGAGACGCATCCTACTTTAGCAACTGAAAACTTTAGGATTCCAGGCTCGGTTGGAGAGGTTGCGATTCCAAAAGGTGCTTCTCCATGACCATAGGCGCTAAGTTCTGCAAACTGACCAGGCATATATTTGAAGTTTTCTTCATCTTGTTTGTTTAGAAACTCTAAGGTAAAAGTATTGATCAGTCTATCTTCAGTTTCTACTAAATTTTTCACGAGCTTCATTGTTATTGGGATATATGGATTCTGTTGCATCATTCCACCACCAATTCTGCTTTGTTAGCCCCATCAATGACTTGTCGGATATCCATGTTAACTGGGCAACTCTTAATGCAGCGACCACAGCCTACGCACGCCATAGCCCCATTGTTATGGACAAAATAGTTAAACTTATGCATCAACCGTTGACGCCAACGGGCTTTTTTATTATCCCGTGGGTTATGACCGGAACCATGAAGGGTAAATAATGGAGCCATACAAGCATCCCAGGTTCGAACTCTGGTACCTTCGTTTTTACGCACTTCCTCGGAAATATCGAAACAATGACAGGTAGGACAAGAGAAGGAACAAACATTACACCCTATGCATTTTTCTTGGAGAGTGTCCCAGAAAGGACTGTTAAACATCTTGTCAAGCTTGCTGGTGGTGTTTGCGACATCAACCTTACTGGCAGTTTCTGCACTCTTGATTTTGTCAACCAAGGCTTGCTCCTCTGCAGAAAGGTCTGAGAGGGCTTCAAAACGAGCAGCTAAGGCTTTCCCTTTTTCAGTGATCACTTCTACTTCGTAGGAATCTCCCAGATCGATGAGAAGGATATCTGATCCTTCACTCCCCGCCGGAGACATTCCGAAAGAGGAGCAAAAACAAGTTGGGGCAATCTTTGAACAAGCCAGCCCGATGATCACAGATTTGTCACGACGCTCAAAATAATAAGGGTCAGTATATTGATCATTTTTGAAGACCATATCTAAGAGTTGCATCCCTTTAGCATCACATGGTCGAATTCCAAATAAAATGGTATCTTCAACCTTGAGTTCGCTCTTAACGGTTACATCTTTACCCTCTTTTATATAGGACATGAGTTTCTCATGTTGAGGGAAAAAGAAGGCTTTGGGAGGAAGTTTAGAATTTAGATAATCTTGTTTGACTTCAGAGAAGCTTTTGACTCCTTTGAAAGCAATTCCGTTAGCATCACTAACCGGAGCAATTACTTGGTACTCAGGGACTAATGCATCAAATGCCTGGCCAAATTTTTCTTTACTTATCTTCATTATCTTCACCTCACTCCTTTACCAAGAACTGTTCAGGATCATTTGTTGTGTATTCATTAAGAGCAGGTTTACCCTCTTCACCGATACCGGCTTCATGGTTATACATAACGTAAACATCTTTCGTCATTTTACGATTCAAGGCACGGATGTCAACACCTTGAGGACAAGCACGAGTACATGCACCACAATCAACACATCGACCAGCTAAGTGTAGCACACGTCCAGCTTGGAAGAAGAGATTTTCGGCACGGTTTACTCCGCCAGTTAACCATCTTGGTGAGTTACAGTCCACAAAGCATTCTTGGCAATAGCATAATGGGCAAGCATTGCGACAAGCATAACAGCGGATGCACTTGCTCATTTGCTCTTTGAAATAGTCTTGGCGATCACTTGCTGATTTTTCTTCCAAGGCTACAACATCTGCAAAGGCTGGAGCATCTTGAGCAACTTCAATGGTTTCTCCAATATGAAGATCCTCCATAACTGGATTTGGGTATCGGCAGGTCTGACAGGTAGCATCTTTTACTTCAGCAAAGAGATACTCTTTGTCCCCTTCCATCCCTTTAACGGATATTTTTCCGTCACTAATCTTAGCTTCGAGGATTTCCCCTACTTCAGCCAAGATGTTTCTTTGGTCGATTACGCCTGAACAGGAAACTCCAATGATAAACAAGTCATCTCTCACTAGTTGATTTTCCTGTAAAAGGACTGCTAAAGCTCGACTGTCGCAGCCTTTTGTGATAATGGCTTTTTTGCCGGGAGTTTTGGCTGCATAAGCTGCTAAGTTGTTCTCACAGGTTTCATCCCAGATTAGGGAATCAACCCCTTCAGGAGAATGAACAAAGCAAGGAGTCGCTTTAAGGGGTAAGGATCCTTTTTCGTAGCCAATGACTACATCTACTTTGCCTTCGGCCAGCAACTGACGGGCCTTTTCTCGGATTTCGTTTATGATATTATTCATCCGCTGCACCCCCGTCATCTACTTTAAATATCCCATTATTAGGACCAAGGGCACTAACACGCTCGGTAACTCCTTTAACGACTTCGGCAAAACGAATACCTTCTGCTGCAGATACCCAAGAGAAATTGACTCGATCTTCCTCTAAACCTACATGGCTGAGTAATGATTTAATAAGCGCAAATTTTCTTCGTGCTACATAGTTGCCGCTAATATAGTGGCAATCCCCTGGGTGACATCCGGATACTAAGACTCCATCTGCCCCATTTGCCATTGCTTTTAATACATATAAAGGATTGATTCTGCCGGAACATGGGACTCTGATGGTCCTAATGGTTGCTGGATACTGTACTCTACCGACACCAGCTAAGTCTGCTCCTGCATAACTACACCAGTTGCACAAGAAAGCTGCTATTTTTGGTTCATACTTTTTATTTTCAGCATCTACCTGAATTTCTCCCATAATCATCTACCTTTCCCTAGTTATTAGGTGCCCACACTTTATAGGGAGTTTAACATCTCGACAATTTGCTCATTAGTACATCCTCTGAGGCTTAAGGCTCCGCAACGACAACTCGAAGCACAAGCTCCACAGCCTTTGCATAGGGCATCATTGACGACTGCTACACGATTTTCCTTATCAACGGTGATTGCTTTAGCTGAACAAACAGCTTCACAGGTTCCACAAGCGGTACATTTGCGTTTATTGACAAAGGCATTTAGACCCGCTGATTCTACTTGATCCTTAGATAAGGCTACACCTGCACGCCCTGCTGCAGCTTTAGCTTGGGCAATGACTTCTTCCATGTTTTTCGGGCTGTGTGCAATCCCAGCCATAAACACTCCGTCTGTACTGAAGTCAACGGGGCGTAATTTCATATGAGCCTCTAAGAAGAAACCATCAGCATTTAAAGGAATTTTGAACCATTTTGAGAGTTTTTTGCCGTCTGCTGGTGCTTTAATAGCAGCAGCTAAGCAAAGTACATCTGTTTCAATCTCAAGGGGACGATCTAAGACATGATCCGTGACGGTTACAACGATGGTATCCCCTTCCTTGTTGACAACAGGCTTGGCATTCTCGCTATAACGGACAAAGATGATACCAATTCGTCTTGCTTCCTCATAGTCCTCTTCAAAGTAGCTGTAAGTTCTCATATCACGGTATAGAACAAATACATTTGCCCCTGGGTTTTTCTTCTTAACTTTAAGTGCTAACTTAACTGATTTTGTACAACAGGTACGGCTGCAATAAGGATTTTCTTCAGTACGCGAACCAACGCATTGAATGAAGACAAAATTCTTAGCATTTTCCACTTTAGCATCATGGTTATAAAGAGCTTCGTCCATTTCAATTTGAGTCATGACGCGCTCGTCTTGGCCATATAGGTATTCATTTGGCTTATATTCTTGACCTCCAATGGTCAGAAGTGCAACCCCATGGGCAATCTGTTCGCCATTTTCTAAAGTGGTGGTAAAGTTACCTAAGAAACCACCAACATCTTTGATCCCCACACCTACGTGAAGTTTGACATTGGAATGGTTGCTTACCTTTTCGATTAGCCCAGCAACAAAGGCCTTCATGTCTTCTCCTCTGAAGCCAGTGGAGAATCTTCTGGCTACGCCGCCTAAAGCACTTTCTTTTTCAACTAAATGAACTTCATATCCTTGGTCAGCCAGGGAGAGGGCACTGGTCATGCCTGCAACTCCGCCTCCGATTACCAAAGCAGCATGATTCATATCCATGAAGATTGGTTGAGTTTGTTGCTGCATGGAAGCACGAACGATAGCCAACTTTGTGAGGTCTTTCGCTTTTTCGGTTGCTTTTTCAGGCTCGTTCATATGAACCCAAGAACATTGATCACGGATGTTTGCCATGTCAAACAAGTGAGCGTTCAAACCAGCTTCTTTCAATGTCTCTTGGAATAAAGGCTCGTGAGTACGTGGGCTACAAGATGAAACGACAATTCTGTTTAATTTTTGTTCACTAATCAGGGCTTTAATGGAAGCTTGAGCGTCCTGTGAGCAAGCATAGATTTTATCTGTGGCATAGGCAACAGTCGGCAGAGTCTTAGCGTATTCAACGACGCTCGGTACGTTAACAACACTGCCAATATTGACACCGCAGTGACAAATGAAGACACCGGTTCGGATCACATCACCAGCAACATCCATTTCAGGTGGATACTCTTTCTCACTGACCAAGGTTCCACGCTCTTCGGCTAATAATGCTGAGGCAGCACCAGCAGCGGCACTTGCTTGCATAACCGTTTCTGGAATATCTCTTGGGCCACTGAAAGCACCTGCAGCGAAAATCCCCTCTTTAGAGGTGTTTACCCCACTCAGCGGTTCAAGCTCAGCAAATCCATATTTATTAACTTGGAGGTCCAACAGCTTAGCTAATTCTTTAGAACTATCGCCTGGCTCAAGACCCACTGACAGAACAACTAAATCAAATTGATCTGATAATATTTGACCGTCTTCTGTGGAGTATCTTATGACTGCATCTCCTGAATCATCTGTAGCTTCTGTTACTTCATAGACACGGGAACGAATGAAATTTACCCCTTGCTGATTCTTTGCATTGTTGTAATATTTCTCAAAATCTTTTCCGGGGGTTCTCATATCCATATAGAAAATAGTTGTGTCTACGGGAATATGACTGTGCTCTTTAGCAATTACAGCTTCCTTAATTGCATACATACAACACACGCCGGAACAGTAATTATTTCCAATTTTTGCATTCCTGGATCCTACACACTGAATCCAAGCAATTTTTTGTGGTTCCTTTTTGTCAAAAGGTCTTACTAAATGGCCGTCAAATGGACCGGAAGCACTAAGAAGTCGTTCAAACTCTAGGCTTGTGATAACGCTTTTGATTTTTCCATAACCATAATAATCCAGGGAAGAGGCATCGAATATTTTAAAGCCAGGATTAAGAATCATTGATCCTACTTCAACTTCGAATTCCTTGTCTTCCATATGATGGTCGATGGCACCTGCTTGACATGCTTTAACGCATTTCATACAGATTTCTTTGCCTTTGGCTTTGCCCCTGGATTGATACAAACAGTTCTTTTCGTCAATGCCATAGGCATTTGGGAAGGCTTGGGAATACTGTTTAAACGCAGCTTTACGCTTACCTAAGCCTTGATTAAATTCATCGTCGACTTTTACCGGACAAGCTTCAGCACATGCTCCGCAACCTGTACATTTTTCCAGATCAATGTAACGGGCTTTTTGTTTAATGGTTACCTTGAAATTTCCAGCTTCTCCTTCTGTTTTGACAACTTGTGAGTTGGTGTAGGTTCTGACGTTAAGATGGCGTCCGCATTCAACTAATTTAGGGGATAAAATACACATAGAGCAATCATTGGTTGGGAATGTCTTATCCAACATTGGCATAGTTCCGCCAATTGCTGACGATTCTTCTACCAAATGTACTAAGTATCCCGACTCTGCTAAATCCAGTGCAGCTTGAATCCCGGCAATCCCTGCGCCAACAATCAAAACAGAACCTATTTTATTTTGACTCATTACAACCCCTCTTTCATCCTTACTCCTTATTAAAGATAGTTACAACAATCACAAAGAACATTAAATAAATTCGCCATGAAAGTTAAAAATCCTTTTTTAAGATGACAAAATATTATGGAATTAAATAATTTTATAGTAAAATAACCTAATTAAGCCTTTTTACTGACATATACCCTATTAAATAGCCCACAACTTTACCTTATTCTATTGGAAAATAGGATTCTAAATACGAAACATAGTTTAGAATAATTTAAGCATGAGCTGTTCCAATTGTTTCGAGCGAGTTTGGAAGCCCTGGTAAATCCATGCTCTTGAGAAGTTCCTTGGATAGGGTTATTTCCCGTCCTAGGGTAAATGAATAAAGTGTACATTGTTCAACTTTAATTTTACTTAAGTGTTCTATTGCTTGGGCGTAGAGTGAGAGTTGAAGTGTATACCGTTCTTTCAAAATCTCCTCCGCTTCTAACTCACAATTTATTGGAAATGAATCTGTCTTATAATCCAGAATCTCTGCTTTTAGTTCCTGGGATGCGTCCTTGTAAAGAATAACAACATCGATGACGCCCTGGACTAAAACTTTTTTTATATCCTTAGAAGGCATTAGTAATGTAAAGGGCACTTCCCGTAGTAGTTGATCAGCGTTGAATAGGCGCTGGCCCAATGGTGTACTCAGAAAACAAATAATCTGTTCTGGTTGAATGACCCTCCTCTGCTCCTCGCTAAGTATTTCCCAGTCCTCAAGTTTGTTTAAAAAGCAAGTAATGTTCTCATGCCGGTCACTATCAGTCAACTCTGCCCAATACGATGCTAATTCCTTAAACGGGAGGTGTTGCATGACTGTGTGCAAAGCGGTACCCCGTTCAGCGGCGGTCAGTGGCCTTGTAAGTTGTAGGAATTTTGGGCGTGTGATGGTATCACTCCCCCAAAGCGGTGGCCTTGAGGCTGTCTCCTCGTTTGCATGCCAGGAGTACTGACGCTTAAGCTCACTTACACTAGTTTTTGCCACCTGTTGAACTGACTTAAGGTGTGGATACTGCCAGCTTAATCGACGAGAGATCTCGGAATACCAGTGCTCAACTGTGTGATCTTTATAAGCATTGCCAACCTTAATCTGCTCTGCATTTTCTTCCGCATATGCCGAGAGAGATTCTTCATTGTTCTCACAGATTTTATTCCCCGGGCTTACTTCACTTTCCCTTATTAAGCTTTGGTGAAGATAGAGGTCCCATTTTGAACCCATATTTGGTAAGGCTACCTGAGAATTAGCTTCCCCAAAGAGTTGAGTTGAATGGCGAACTAAAGCAGGACCGATCCAATCAAGGAAGCACTTGGCACTCCGAAGCTGCCCTTCCGGTAAGGCGATCTCTTTCCAATCTAAAGTACGTTGCCATTTTTGTAGTGTATTATCGAAATTTTCTAAGGTTCCGTAGAGAAACAACCGTTCTTTAGCTCTTGTTAGGGCAACATAAAGGATACGCAACTCTTCTGCCAAAGCTTCTTGAGCCAATTGATGTTTTACCGCGTATTGGATCAAGGAAGGGTAACGGACATTGTTATCCACATCGATGATCGGCATACCTATTCCTAAGTTTGAGTGTAGAAGCATCTTTCCCTTTAGGCTTTGGGAATTAAAGGGTCGCCCAAGACCAACAACGAAGACAATTGGAAACTCTAACCCTTTGCTGGCATGAACTGTGATTAAGCGAACGACCTCTTCATTTTCTCCTAGGGCTCGAGCGCTTCCCATATCTTTACCTTTTCCTTGGAAACGATCTAGAAAACGCAGAAATCGAAATAAGCCTCGGTACCTAGTAGCTTCAAAGTTACGGGCACGATCATAGAGTACACGCAGGTTCGCCTGGCGCTGTACGCCGGCCGGCAAGGTGCCAACATAAGCTAAATAGCCGGTATCTTCATATAAAGACCAGATCAAATCAGCAAGAGATGTATGACGTGATCGTGTTCGCCAGGTGGTAAGGTTGGTCCAAAACACGGAAATTTTGTCCTTCAGCAACGGAGCAGACGACAAGAGTTCTTGAGCATCCACAAGCTTTTTGGGCAGTGACTCCTCATACACACTTAAGATTCCTTTAAATTCGCTGACATCCTCTGGTACTTGATCCTCAAAACCAGCCCATACAGCTAAGGTTAGTGCTTCATAGAAGTCTCCTTCAGGGAGCATCATTCGAATTTTACCTAACTCACTCCCGTTTAGGCCTACCAGCGGAGAGCGTAGTACAGCGGCCAAAGGAATATCCAGGTGCGGGTTATCAATGATTTTAAGTAGAGACAAAACGGTCTCTACTTCACTGGCACCGAAGTATCCGCTGGTTGTTTCGGCATAAACCGGTATGTCTGCAGCTTGAAATTCTTCAACATAGATGGGGGCTGCTGCCGAATAGGAACGCATCAGGATGACAATATCTGAATACTGAACTGGGCGAAAGTTTGTGATAGTTTTGTCATAAATCTGAAACTCTGCTCCTTGAACAATGCGCTGGATCCGTTCGCTGACAAAACGTGCTTCAATTCGAACCTTATCGAGGTCTTCCGAGGATAGAGTGTCTTCAGCTCCAGAGGATAATTCCTCTTCAGAGTCATTCGTTCTTTCATCAGAATATGAGGACAACTCACTTTTTATACGTTTAGGATCAATAAGGTGAACTTCAATTGGGCCTTCTGCAGTACGAATCTGATCCTGATCAGAAACGAAGGAAGCACCATATTGCAAGGCAGCTTGATCATCATATGCGATTTCTCCTGCGTTCATGGTCATAATCTGACGAAAGAGAAAATTCACCCCTTCAACCACTTCAAGGCGACTTCGAAAATTTCGGTTTAGATCAATAACCATCTTCTTTATATCACTTTTCAGCTCTGGCTGCCAATGAGGAAGGGTATTGTATTTAGCGATGAATAAGTTAGGGTCTGCCATACGGAATCTGTAAATGCTTTGTTTGACATCTCCTACCATAAAGAGATTGGGAGATTCCCCTTGTCTAGATACCCGCTGTAAGATACGTTCTTGAACCGGATTAATGTCTTGATACTCGTCTACTAATACTTCCTCAAAGTACTCTTTTAATCCCTGGGCAATCAACGTAGCGTCTTCGTCGTTTTCTAGTAGTTGGAGAGCAAAGTGCTCAAGGTCAGTAAAATCCAAGATCGTTCGATGTCCTTTTGCGGCAGCATAGAGTTGAGAAAACTCACCTACTAAGTCACTAAGGGTTTGGATCATGGTTTCCATTTCACGTAGGGCTGGTAATTGCTGTTCAAGGGGATAGGTAAAGACCGCTTCTTTAAGGGAATTAAGTCTCTTTTTAGCATCATCCCTCATTTTTTTGCATTCTTCTTGTAACCCTTTCCTAAAAGACTCATCAACTTCCACTTGCTCTATGGGAGCCGACTTTTGCTTGGCTGTCGATCGTATAGGCGGAAGCTTCGGAAACCTAATCACAGATTGATAATGAGCTTCGATTTGAGCCCAATCCCCTTGGTTTAATGCGTTACGTAAGGATTTAACTCGGTTAATATCCTCTTGTAACGTTTCTGCATAGGAAATTGGTCCCCCGGGACGTCCTGCGATTTCCTCAGCCTGTTCAAGTAAGTTTAGACTTTCACTTACAAGATCGGTTAATCCTTGACAATTTGCTCGACCCCATTCGCTTTGCATTAAAGATTCAATACTATCCCAGGCATAGGCTCGTTTTAAGGAATTTAGCCAATTCTTTGGCTGGGGTTGACTATAGGCAAAGGTATAAAGACGCAAAACATGATCCATCAAGGGTTGATCATCACGATCCGTACCAAAGGCCTCAACAAGTTTAAGGAAGTTAGGATCTTCAAGGGCATACTTAGCTTCAAAAAGATCCTCAATAACATCCTGGCGTAAAAGGTCTGCCTCTGCTTGATCCGCAACTCGAAACGCTGGATCAAGTTCTAGCTGGTAAAAGTACTTCCGGATTAACTCTAAGCAGAATGAATGCAAAGTAGTGATACTTGCCCGGTGAAGGAGGGTACGTTGGCTAATAAGACGTTCTATCTCCTTAGGTTCTTGTTCCTGAAATAAAGCTTCGTCTAAGGCCTTACCGATACGTTCTCGCATTTCGTTGGCCGCCGCTTTAGTGAAGGTAACCACAAGAAAACGGTCGACATCAACTGGGTGTTCGGCATCTGTGATTTGATGAATTAAGCGTTCTACGAGCACAGCGGTTTTACCTGAACCGGCTGCAGCGGCAACCAAAAGCTCCCCTCGCAACTGGATTGCGGCGCTCTGCTCCTTGGTCCATTTAGTTTTGCCCACTCAGATCACCTCCCTCTTCTCCTAGCCAATTTAAGACTGGGTGGTTAGAATTCTTCGTTTCTGACAATCTGCTGGGGTTATCAAGGGTGTCGGCTTTTGCTGCTTCAAGGCGAGCCCAGACCTCCTCAGGTTTTAAGGCAGACAGGTTTCGATATTGGTTTTCGGGTAAGTAAGGGTCAAAGTGGCACACTGGCTTATATGCACAATACTGACATCCTGTACTCTTTCCTCGGCGATAAGGATAGAGGGAAATATTACCGTCCAATATCTCTTCACCCTTCTCTCGAAACCATTGATGAAGATAGCTATTAAGCAGAGTAAATTGATCCTCTGTTAGTACATTTGCGCCTTTTGTAAAGGTGCCATCTTTTTTTAATTTAAGCCCTAGTAAATCAGATTGTCCTGACGAAAAGCTTGAATCCATAGCTGCTAGGACTCTTGGATTAGCCAATAAATAACCGCTGACCTTCACAGCTTTGATCCGGTGCTGTTCCAGCTCTTCTGCATTAAGTGGGCTTTGTTCTTCAAGCTGGGGTTCTAGTACGGGGAAATATAGAAATCCTGCGGGAAATGTCTCTGGAAAGGCGGTTTTTTCAAGTTGGGTTTCTTCCATTGAGGGTAAAGCTGAGGTTGTATTTAACAGAACTTCTGCTCCCTGTAAAGCGACATTTAAATAAGTTAATAATTGTAGATTTAAGCCGTAATAAACCGAATCCAAGGATAAGGATAATTCACGGGATTTATAATCAAGAATCCGTAAATAGACCTGTCCATCTAAGAACGCGGCATCCACTCGATCAATTTGCCCGCTAAGAATTAGGGAATCCTGCTCAGTTAACGGGATCTCGACTCCAGGGAGGGTTGAGTTGGGTCCAAAGCCTACTTCCAACTGAATGGGAATAAATACCCCTTTTCTAGCATGCTCACCTAAGACTCGTACAGCGTGATGAACTGTACGTTTAAGTTTGTAGGTTAAGTAACGGTTACGCGCACTGCTTAAAAGGATTTCATGCTGAAGTTTAGGGGCTAGTTGATCCGCCAGATCGTTGACGAGTGCCCAGGATTCTTCCTTCGTTAATCTGCCCCAATCTAAACCCCGCGCTTTTAATTGAAGGGCAAAATCGTGCAAAAGAGTGTGGAAAAACTCTCCCATGTTAGGGCTTGATAGTTGATAAGTGGATCGTTCACGCAGCCTTAGACCGTAACGAGCATAATGTCCAAAGGGACACTTAGCGAATTGTTCCAAACGGGAAACACTGGCCATTAGGCGTTTACCGTATAACCGTCGGGCTAATGGACGTTGAAGGTTAACCTCTTGATTTTGGTTTAAAAGACTATCTTTTAGTTTCATAGTTTGATTTTGGAGAAGTGGATCTTCAATCAGCCATGTTTCAGCAGCTTTCCAAAGAGGAGAAAGTGTTTCACCTTGGCGCAATATGCGGAGTTGTTCAGCATACCTTTGAAAAGCTGAATTTGGTTGACTAATTAGATCAATATCCTCCTGGTTTCCTAGGAAACACTCTACAAGCATGGGGAAAAGATGTTTAAGTCGTGTGACAACAGGAGAAACTGTCAGCCCTTTCCCCTCTTCATCCGTCAGAGGGTAACATACCACAAGTTTCTCTACAGCGCGGGTAAGAGCGACATAGATAAAGAATTGTTCTTCAAACGTCTGAGACTTTCCCTTTGGAGCAAGAGCAACTCCGGCCTTCTCTAGCTGCTCCCTTTCCTCTGCGTCAAGTACACCATCATAAACAGGCCGAGCAGGAAGTATACCTTCATTTGCCCCTAAGAGAAAGAGAACCCGAACTTCAGGATTCCGGGAACGATCTAAGGATCCAACTAAAACTTGGTCGAGGCTAGGAGGGATCAAACCAAGCTCAATTCCTTCCAGGCCTGAGGAGAGGATTAAAGCATAGTCTACAAGCTCTACACTCTCATCTCCTAATCCAGCTACTATTTCATCTAAAACTTGGATGACGGATTCCCAGATTTGTTCGTGTAACCTAGCCTCGCTAAGAGCGCCCTCCTCTTGGGCCCTTTGCGACCACTTCTTTAAGGTTGATGGGACTTCGAGGCGTTCCAAAAAGGCATAGAGGGCTTCTGTAATTGTCTGTACCTTTAATGGGGTTTGACTTTCAGGTAAGACCCCATGAGTCAAAGGTACTATGTAGTCATAAACGGTCTGACGAGTGGAATTTAGTTCCGCTTGGAACTTGAGCTCTGTGGCACGTTGATCTTCAGTTTTTCCTAGAGACCATTGACGGTGGTAACGCCAAGGAACATTCCTAGTCCAACCCTCGCCGTGTATTCCATATTCAAGCACATAGTTTTCCAGGCGATCGACGGCATCTTTTTGCAGTGGGAAAAAGTCTGTTTTTAAGCAGCGAAAAAGCGGTTCATAACTCCAGTGACTATGCGCTACTTCAAGAATGGATTGCAGTAATTCTATCAGTGGATGATGAAGGACTGAACGTTTATGATCTATAAAATGTGGGACTTCATAAGATGAAAACACTTGAGTAATCAGGTCATGATAACTATTGAGATCGCGAGTTGTTATAGCCATTTCATTCCAGCAAAGCCCTTCATCCCTTGCCAATCGCCGTAATTCCCGAGCAACTCCTTCTACTTCGGCCCTCCGGTTGACTGCTGATAAGACTTGAATTCCTTCCATAGGAGTTCTGGATTCAAAAGACTGGAACACTTCGAAAGGAACAGTTGGATATGCAGCAAAATACTTCTCCAAATGCCAAAGCCATGGATGCTTGTAGCGTTTCGAACCTTCAAGCAGGGTAAAAGGGTGGATATTAGTACCTGTCTCTAGGGCAATACGTTGTAGGTCCTGGTATGTCTTCCAAGGGCCGGCAAACAACTCCTCCCCTGCTTTGAAAGCCCCAGATTCTAAATGACCCTCCCCAGTAAGATAGGTCGGATCTAGAGGGGAGGTTATAACGACTTCTTTAGCAGTTACAATTATGGCCTTCAGGACCTCTAATTCCTGAGGTGTAAATCCTGTAAAACCGTCAACCCAGATTTTAGCTCCTTGGATAAGGGGGGCTAAAGGGATCTTATCTGCTAAAACTGATAGTTCATCATCAGGGTCAAGGATTTCTTGTCCCAGTGCTGCCTGAAATTCTTCATAGATTAAGGCCAGGTCTTCAAGCTTATCAAGTAGTAGACCGTTTGTCTGTTTAACCTTCCGTAAATCCTTCGGGGAGATTCGGTAGGTTTTAAATTCTCCGATTGCTTGAGCTAGAAGTTCTGCCATACCCGATCTGGTAGCCGAGCGGGCAAATGCTTTCAATTCAAGACGATGCTTTAGGAGGATTCGACGTAAGAGCATCCGTTTACCAATTTTACCAATCAGGACTTTTTGCCCTCCACCGGTTTCTGAAAATACACGCCAACCTAGGCGCCGGAAACTTAGGACCTGTGCTCGTAAGCTACCTCCAAGATCTGGTGTATTGGCTAGTGCAACTTCTATCTGATAGGTTGCTTGTTCAGGCACTAGTAGAATCAGGGGTGCTCCCCATGGTTCCCTGCGAAGCTCACCTCGGATTTCGTCTAAACACAGCGTGCTCTTGCCGCTGCCTGCCCGACCAAAAACGAACCGGAAACCCAAACAAATCCCCTCCCTAGTAAGAGTAAAACACGTTGTTCTATAAGTTTAATAGCCTAAGCAGGCATGTAACAAGTTGTTTATCAATAGGTATATAGAAGCAACTTGGGGGTGAATGACATTGCGTATTATTATATTGTCTCGGCGTAAGCTTTTTTTAACGTTTTTGTTTCTATTTACTGTAGGAGGATTTTTTGCAATTTCTCAACGTTCAATGACAACAATCCCTTCACTGGTTAAGACTCCGGGCACTTACTATATGGTGAATACACAGCAAAAAGTCGTAGCATTAACCTTTGATGATGGACCTGATCCCGTTGATACACCGGCTATTCTGGATATTCTCAAAGCAAAGGAAGTAAGGGCCACCTTCTTTGTTTTAGGAAAGGCGGCACAATCTAACCAATACCTATTAAAACGTCTAGCCAAAGAAGGGCATGAAATTGGAAATCATGGTTTTAGCCATGATTATCAGCAACGCCGTTTAGTTGAAGAAATGAATCAAACTAATGAAGTGGTCTTTGCGGCAACTGGCAACCATACCTATTTCTATCGCCCTCCAGGCGGGTTTGTTTCCAAAAGCCAACTAGAAAAAACCAAAAGCAATGGGCATGTAGTAGCGCTTTGGAGTGTTGATAGCAAAGATTGGCGAAATCCCGGAGTTAAACAAATTGTCAACAACGTTATGAAAAATGTATTTCCTGGCTCAATTATCCTTATGCATGACGGCGGTTATCAACGTACTCAAACCGTAAAGTCCTTGGGATCCATTATTGATGCTCTAAAAGAACGTGGGTATCGCTTAGCTACCTTGAGTGAGCTTAGAATGTTGGATTCTGATACAAAGTGATAGGTTATTCCTCATTCGAAATAAACCCACTGCCAAACACTTCCCCAGCATTTTGGATAATTATGAAGGCATGGGGGTCTATTTCCCGTACGGCTCTTTTTAGACGGCCAATCTCAGGCAAACTAACAACACAGATAATAATATCTTTTGCCTCGCAAGAGTAAGCTCCTCTACCATGTAAAAACGTTGCACCCCGGCCAAGATCTATCATGATACGATCAACAAGTTCTTTGGATCGATCGGAAATAATAGTGATCGACTTGGCTGGAACACCGCTCTGGATGAGATCCAGAACCCGACCAAAGACGAAAATCATAACTAAGGTATAGAGTGCCGCTTTTGGACCAAGGACAGCCCAAGATATCAGGATTATGACACCGTTAATTGCAAGAGCGGATGTACCCATGGGCACACCATACTTCTTTTGAATGACTTTAGAAACAATGTCAGTTCCGCCCAGGCTCCCACCAAAATGAAATACAACTGCTGTAGCAAATCCAAAAATGACTCCTCCATACAGAGCTCCTAAAAAAACATCATCAAAATCAAAAGGTTTAACACCGCTGAATACATCCAAGAAAATCGAGAGTATTACCAAGCCCCATATGGTTTTAAAGACGAACCGTTTATCAACCTCTCGCCAACCCAAAACGAATAAGGGTACATTCAACAGAAATGTCATAACTCCAATCGGAAGATCCAAGGTGTAGTATAGTAGTAAAGCAATCCCACCAACTCCACCTGACCCTAAACCAGAGTAAACAATAAAACCCTGAATTCCGTATGCAGCAAGGATGGCTCCGGCAGCAATCCCTATAATCCCTCCAATAAATTTCGTACGCTCTGTGAGCTTCAACTAAATTCCCCCTTAACTTATGGATGAAGATTATATTTATTTATTATATCGACATAAAACGTATACGTAAAGTCAAGCACATTTTCAATTCATTAGTGGTGACGCGAAGCGGCATAGGGGTCTGAAGTACGAAGAAAGCCTAGACCAGCTTGAATTGTAGGTCTAGGCTTTCATTAGTTAAAGTTGGTTACGGTTGTTTAGTTACTAGAATCTCTCTTTTTCCATACTCGATAAATAATCCATCCTAAGGTGCCGATTAGAAGATAGGGAATGGCATACCCTAAGCCTACGACTAGATAATTGAGTCCATTCCAGGTAGTGCTCAAAGTCTTCAGCACAGCATCTCCAGTTGCTTTCCAAGTTTCACTCCAAGCTATTGGCTGCCAAGGATCAGTGACATTGACATTAGGGCTTTGTCGTGTGATGATCTCAAACGTTACTGTAGAGAAATCGACTTGATTGTTCCACAGCTTTAATTGTCCCTTTAAGAGTTCAATTTGCTGTCGGACGTTTCCTAAGGCGTTCTCTACTTTCAGAACATCGTCTACAGTTTTAGCTTGATTTAGAATTTCAAGATACCGCTTCTCTTCAGCCTCAAGAACTTGTAAGCGTGTCTGGGTGTCATAGTATTGATTAGTAATGTCATTAGCTATTAACTGTTGATCAAGTACTTTGCCCCAGGAAGAGAAGGAATCGCGTAATACACTTAATTTATCGGCTGGGATTTTAGCCGTAAGTTGGGCGGACGAATGATTACTTCGCCCGCTTTGACGGGATGAAATTACATACCCTTCAAGTTTTTGGACCTCTTTACTTATTAATGTGACCGTGTCATTAATGTTTGTTACTTCGAGGGTTAAGGATAAATCATGAATCATTTTACGGGGAAGCCCTGCATCAGCAGGAGGCACAATAGCTTGATCAGGCGGAATAGGTAGAATCCCAGCAGCACTACTCATATCTGAAGAGCCCTCCGAGCTGTACTCCATGGAGCTATCATTAGAAACTTTGTTTCTAGATTTGATTTCCACATCAGCTTCCATAGCCCCATTTAATAAAGGAGCCTGGGGAGCGGCAATATCTTCGAATTGGGCTAATTTCGCCGAGTTTCCCATACGAGGAAATAGGTTTAACGAACCGGTTAATGTGCTTTGCGCGATAATCAAGAGGATGGCGAGCCCGGCAATTGAAACACTGAGCCTTAGTCGTCCCATATTACCCAACGCAAGGATCCCGGCACGAATTCGTTGAGACAAACCTTCCTTGTTTTTTTCAGGTAATCCAATAAAATCAAACTCGTCGGTTCTTGCCAATTTCTCAAGAGCTTTTTGCTTGATACTCTGTTTAATTTGCTCGTGACTCTCTGAATCTGCCTCAATCGTATAGAAAAATTCTTTCATACGCTGCAAATCTCCATCCTCTTCCCAGAGAGCGGTGAGATCCGTTTTCTTAAAAAACCTCTTCATCGGACTCTGCCTCCTCTGTCCAGGTTCCCCTGGTAGATTTTTCGGAACCCTTTCTTAGCACGGTATAAAAGGCTGTCCACGGCCTGCTGGGTTGTTCCTAAGATCTCTGCTACTTCTACAGCGCTAAATCCCTCAATCAATCGGAGTTGGATCACGTTCACTTGTTGTGGGGAAAGCTTAGCTAAGGTTTCTTTGACACTTAAGAGAGTTGCCCAGGACTCACTTTGATCAGGTGGCTGGGGTAAAGGTGTATCTTCTAAGGTCATCATTGGCGTTCGTTTGTTACTTCGATAATAATCTGCGATATGATGGGAAGCAATCTTTAGCGACCAAGACTTAAGCGCTGTCCTTTGCTCCATATTCGGTAAACCCCGCCATACTTTCACGATAATTTCGGCGGTCACATCTTCCACATCCGCTTTGGGGACACGAATCGATACAAATCGATAAATCAAGGGAAATAGTCGTTCATAGGTCTCATCAAAGGACGAATTGACCTCCACCTCGTCGTCGACCTCCTACCTTTTCTCTAAGTATTTTAAAGATGTCTGACTAATGCTCTCATACCATACATTTCAGAAGCGTATAGCGCCCTAAGCCTACTCATAGCTTTCATAGGTACTCTACTATATTTAATAGACGTAACAGTAGGACTGATTCTGATACCTTATGAAAAATTTAATAATTTCTATATTCGAAGATTTAGAACCACTAATGGCAAGGATGATAGAAAAATAGACGGCTTTAGTTAAGTCTAAAAACTGTCTATTATTCAAAGCAAAACTATTTTTGTTCAATTTCAGTAACACATTCGCTTTTGATTTTTTCAACTAGAAATTGTAGTGCATCAACTACATGTGGTCTGATGTCGCCGCCTATTAACACATACATTATGTCGTCGCCAACTTCAAGTTGGCCTTCATTGAGCCAAACCCTGACATAGAAGATACCATCCATCATATAGGTTTCTTCAATGGCCGTATCAACCTTTGCTGCATCATAAGCAAATTCCATTCCCGTTACCATTGAACCGTCATCAATTCCTTGGCGCACCTTGGCTTTAGGGGTTTGGCGCACAACACCATTATGAACTAAAAACATCCCTTCCTGTAACGCTGCCGGATCAGTTTTTGCTTCTTTGAGCCATTCATCTATTGATGGCGATAGTTTCTTCATTTTTTTATTAATCATAAATTAATACACTCCCATTCAAAAGCTCGTAGAACTGGATTTTACAAATGTCCCCCACTCCCCTACTTCTGCCAATTATACCATTGGAAGTTGGGCACAGCACAATTTATCAATAATTTATTTGGAATAAGTGGTGACAATTCATGGTTTCTTGGTAAAGAAAACGAACCCTTCAAAAGATAAGGCTATATTTTTAATACTTTGTGTTGCAAATCTCTTTTTTCTATTTGTACAGTTGTATGAACAATTTCATATTTATCTCTGATTAAATCTATTACTTGCTGTAATATATCTTGATCAGTTTGATTATCATCTATCAACACATGACATGTTAATGAATCTAAGCCTGATGTTATGGTCCAAATGTGTAAATCATGAATATCTTCAATTCCTTCAATAGACAATAATGTTTTTCTAACTTCTTTTTGATCAATTGTAATTGGCGTACCTTCCATTAAAATATGAATAGAGGTTTTTAATACATCCCAAGCACTTTTTAGAATTAATAATGCAACAACGACGCTAATGATTGGGTCTGCGACGTACCAATCAAAAATCATCATTAGAATACCTGCAATAATTGCACCAAAAGAGCCTAGAGCATCCCCAATAACGTGTAAATAAGCACTTTTTACATTAACATTTCCTTTAACATTTCCGTGTTGCATAAGGAAATAAGCACTTAAAAGATTAGCGATTAATCCGATACCTGCAATAAGGATCATAGCTTCGCTTGAAACAGTAGGAGGTTCGACAATTCTTTCATATGCTTCGTAAACAATCCATCCTGCCATAAGAAAAAGAGTGATCCCATTAAAAAAAGCGGCTAATATTTCAAAGCGGTAAAATCCATATGTTTTATTTGGAGATGGTGGTTTGGCTGCAAACCAAAAAGCCACTAAACTTAAAACTAATGAACTAGAATCACTTAGCATATGTCCAGCATCAGATAATAATGCAAGGCTATTAGTAATTAGTCCACCAATAAACTCCAATATCATAATACAGAAAGTGATTATTAATGCTGTGGTTAGTCCTTTTTTGCTTTCTTCGCGGCTTATACCATGATCATGTCCCTGGTGACCGTGCCCCATAAATTTTATCTCCTTTCCCGTTATATTTTTTTCACCAATTTATGCTCGTTTAGTCAAAGAAAATGCTTCTAGTCTTTATGAATTAGTTGGCAAGCATTAAGAGGTAGCAACTATTACTCTTGCTACCCCTTAATTTTATTTTTCTATATAACTTTCATGTGCTCTGCCTTCTAACACATTCTTTTTCGCTTTACCGTGTGTTTCACTTGGTTCTTTTCCTTTCCCTTTACCACTTCCAATTATAGGCTTCTGACTCAATTTTTAATATCCTCCTCGCTACCTATTTGCATTTATATTATTTCTCCAAATCGTTAAAATAATTTACCATTTACTTCAAAAGTGTTGATTAATATGCGCCGATAGTCTGATAGAGCTCAATATTTTCTTAAGTTTAGAGGAATCTGTCAGAGTTCTCATTCAAAGTCAGAAGTCACCAAGAGATCATTGTATTATTACGATTTTCTTAAGATTTCCTTGTACAAGAGCTTTGCACCAACAATACACCTTAAAAGCTATTTATTAGTATCCAAAAGACCGCAATTAATAAGGTTTGTAAGAATAGTGAGAACAATATAGCTACAACCTTTATTTCAACAATTCTCCAAAAATCTATATGGAAAAGCAACATAGGTAGTGGAGCAATTACAGCAAATATCAATTTCATAACTTGTATACCTAAGTAATCAGAATGATACAAATTGGCAATATAAAACCCAAATATTAATGATATGAAATAAGCGACTATTGTACTTGGTATTAATAGTAGAAGTATGTACCACTTTCTTTTTAAAACAGTAATGGTTGATTTCATTATAACCCCCTACTAAATAAAAGCTTCACATAAAGTTTATACTCATATTGACGAACATCAACTGCAATCTGCCGTTAATTCAAATCCTCTTGCCATGATGTTTAATAATTATGCACCAGAACGTGGTGATATAGTATGGATTCAGTTAAATCCACAGGCCGGGCCTGAACAGCAAGGGACCAGACCTGCCTTGGTTATATCCGCAAAGGAATATAATAATAAGACAGGGATGGGTATTTTTTGCCCGATTACCAGCCGGGTAAAAGGATTTCCATTCGAAGTTAAACTTCCTGAGGAATTAGAAATCAGAGCGTTGTGTTGGCAGATCAAATTAAATCTCTAGACTGGAGAGTTAAAAACGCGAGTTTTATATGCAAAGTGCCGGAAGAAACGATTGAAGAGGTTATTCTTAAATTAGAAGCGATCATAAAGTAAGTTATGATTAGGCTAGGGTTAGTTGCCCGATAAAGCTTAGTCATAGTCTTTTTTATTGAACATCTTTTAAATATGTGTTTAACTAACTGTTCTTTTATGAAATGTCCTGATTTTAAGGTAGGGCGTTGGTTATTAGTTGCTTAAATTCCTCGGACGGCTTTAAATCCCCCCAAACAATATTTTCATCCAACCAGTAAGTACGATTAAAAGAGGTCTCGTCTTGAAGATTGAATGATAAAAAATACCGTTTCTCACTCTTACCTTCCATTGGGCTGATAACTTGTGCATTAAGTAGGTTTAAAACGATTTTTTCAATCGTTACCCGATCCGCAATATCAACAATCTTAGAATTGTCAACTGCACTGTTTATGGAAACTGAAACAACTTTATTTTTAATATCAAAGAGGTCTTTTCCAGTTTTAGCGTTTGGATTACGGGATACTTGATAAACAATAAATTGGCCTTCTTTTTTTACGGCAACTCTAAATTCAGTCTTGTAATCTTTAATTTTATAGATTGGTGTCCCTACTACTAAAAAGGCCGCATCGCCATCTTTGGTTTTATAATTTGGGTCATGGATATTATCGGATACCTTAAACAAAGTTTTACCAATTTCAGATTCAATCTTATCTGCGCTTGCGGTGAATTCTGTTGCCATGTAAGTGATATTCCTATGGTTAATAAAATCAACCCAATCAATCTCCACCGCTGGCTTTGTTTGAGCACACCCAGTCAGGGAAAGAATTAAGACCATGATAGATATAAGGATTTTTTTCAAATTGCCACCTCCTGTAAATAACAGACGTGTTTATTTTTAGTTTACTGACACATTAAGAACACCTAACTTTAATTATTTTTATTTTCATAAATTTTCTCTTACTTACTGAAATTTAGAACATCCTACGAATGCCGTCCAACGACATAAAGGTTGGACGGCATTTATACTACTGGGTTTAATTAAAATGTGAAGTACCTTACGCCTTAAATCTTTCCACCGTTTAGTGCAAATAGTAGCTTCTCTGCCTCTTAATTTCCTTACTAGACAAAAATGTCGTGAGTACCGTCAGGTGGGATGGCATATTATACTGATGGGTTAAAGAATAACTGGAAGCTACTCCGCATACTATTTTTCTGGTTCGAATGAACAATGTACATGTTTCATCTTCCATACCCCTCTGTTTTTCTCTAAGTACATTGTTGTTCTTACTGCTGGTTCTGGGAAACTTTTATACCGTGCATAAAAACAAACACAAGCAGAACTTTCTGTTTTAAAATAATGAATATTTTCCATTGTTAGTTCTTCAACTGTACCTGATTCTGTTGTTTTACCATTTTTAAAAAAATGATACAATAATTTTAAATGCTCATCTACAGAATATGTATCATTATTTTTGTGATTATCAAAATATACTAATTCATTGTCGTCTTCAGGATAAAATGATTTTAATTTTTCAATATTTCGTTCAAGAAAGCACTTATCATATTCTTTTATAAAATTAGTGAGCTCAGCATCTTCAATTTTATCCAACATTTTATTCCCCCATTCCGTAGAGTATTGGGGTCACGAATAAGTTAGTGGGACCTGCCTTGTAGCACGCTATTTAAGAGAATCGTTCAACCTGTTGTGCAAAAAAGTCCTTTATCTCTTAAGAATTCCGACCTTTTTCTTTGTGTAATATGCAAGTACAAAGGGAAGTAGTGGTACAAATGCAAGGATTCTAAACCAATTTTCAGCACCACCAAAATAAAGCATTGGTAGTATTAATACTACCCCACTTAAAAGCAGGGCCTTCCATGATTTCTTGCATAGTCCGTATAAAGATAGTAACAGACCAGTTCCAATCAACACCCAAAAGATAAATCCTATCCAATAGAAGCCCACTTAATTTCCTCCAATTACTTTAATGATTCGCCATTGAATATCCATCACATAATATATACATTTACTTACAAGTATGCACCAGCAATATTTCATGAAATCCATACTTCAAACTATATTCTGTATACCTCTTGAAATAACCTTTTCCAAAGTTGCTTATAATATAATAATCCATTTATTTCCATTATCCTACGAATGCCGTCCAACACAAGGGGTGGGACGGCATTTTTACTGAAGAGTTTAAGAATTTGTGTAAGTTAAAAGTTTTAAGATACATTCAAAATATGGGTCTTTAGCGAAGAACATTCACACCATAAAGTATTGTAATCCTTTTAAAGATATTTTAACTCAATAAATTTCTAGCATCTTTTTTTTAAAAAGGGAAAATCTAAGTAAAAGGAGTGTGATTAATTTGAAAAAAATAACTGATAGAATTTTTCTCGGAATGATATCTGGTCTTGTAGGCTTAATAGCTTTAATGGGAACTGATATTATCTCCTCAAAAATGAGAATTTCTCAACGATCTTATGCGACGACAGCCGCTGGAGTGTGGGTATCTTCTCGTAGACAAGCGGAAAAATGGCAAGGACAACTTCTTGGAACAATGATGAATATAGGGTTATGTATGGTCGGCGGAGTATCAGCGGTTAAACTGTTAACTACTTTTGGTCGAGACAAATTAGTTCCCAAAGGTATATTTTTGGGAGTTACGTTTGGGTCGGTGATAACAGCTATACTTAGTGGCTTTGCTCAAAACAAGGTGAGACCAAAAGATGCTAATAGTAATCTTTCATATCTACTATCTCATGCATTATTTGGTTTAGCATCAGTATTCACAGCTGCTAAACTAGGTGATAATTCTTTGTTTGATACTCCACCTCAAAATGATTACTTGCAATCAACAGAACTAACAACCGAGCAAATAATAGGGTCAAAAAATGATAATATTCAACCTGTTCAATCTATATTCCATTAATAAATGTTTAGGCACTCTTAGTATAGTAAAAATCTTGTGAGTGCCTTTTTGTTATTGGTTCGCTAAACTCCCATTTAGTGAACTTCCAGTCATCCTACTGATACTGCAGTCATAGTATTACCTCCAAATATTGAAATCACTCTCCTCAATTTGTCAATAATACTTAGAAAGGAGGAGTGATATACTATGCAATCAAACAAGACTTGTCAATTGGTCGAACAGTATCTTGGGTATCTAACCGTTATAAAGGGACGACAGAAAATACTATTAAGGAGTATCGGACGGATTTATTGATGTTTTTAAATTTTGTTATGGAATCACTTAATACACCTGTTCTTCATGGCAATTTCTCAAATTGTTAATATTGACTTTGTTAAGTCAATATCGCTAAACGATATGTATTCCTTTATTACCTATTGCCAAAATGAACTACATGCTGCCCCTGGTACACGAGCAGAAAAATTGTTTCGATCCGTCAATTCTGGAAATACCTCAAAACTAAGGCTCACCTTATTGAAAACAATATTTCGGAAGAATTAGAAACTCCAAAACTTCCTAGAAGGATACCTAAATATTTAAGTTTAGAGGAATCCGTCAGAGTTCTCATTCAAAGTCAGAAGTCACCAAGAGATCATTGTATTATCACGATTTTCTTGAATTGTGCTTTGCGTTTATCTGAGCTTGCTAGTCTTAGTCTTGACCAGGTTGATAATGAGGTCATTCGTGTCATCGGTAAAGGGAATAAAGAACGCAAAATCTTTTTGACTCCTGCCGTCAAAAGATCGATTAACAATTGGTTGCAAATAAGAAATATATCATTGCTTCAGGGCTTGATCCTAAAGCGATATCTGCCCATAAGCTCCGACATACCGCTGCTACCTTTACGGGCGGGTAGATTTACGCTCGCTTCAACAAATTTTAGGGCATGAGAGCGTGGCCACAACTGAGATTTATACTCATATTGATGAACATCAACTGCAATCTGCCGTTAATTCAAATCCTCTTGCCATGATGTTTAATTAGATTTTCTCAACTACATGATTATAATACTAATGGGAATAACGTTTTGGCATTACCGCAGCGTCCCAACCACATGCATATTGGCAAAGTTGAGGTAATGCCTTGTTATACGACGGACCAAGCCCCGCAGAGCCGAGAGCAGCATGGACGCTGAGAACCTTAAGCCGTTTTCATTCCATACTTTTTATAAATCAATCTCCATCTTACTTATATATCTGGCAACTCCCCCAACTTTGACCCCTATGATTTCTTTATTCTGGATATCTAAGCTAGTCAATATTTCTGAAGGTCTTTTCATCGAATATCCCTGCTCAAAAACTAGGTATCTTGCAGTATTTTTAGATATAATTCCATATCTGAATAAATAGCAGCTCAAAGCTCCGTTAGATGTGCCTGTGGCGGCTTCCTCTGTAATTTCATATAAAGGAGCAAAATTCCTACAGTGAGCAGTTGAAGAATACTTCGTATCTAAGGTAAAAACATGATAACCAATCACATTATATTTTTTGCTTACGGATGCTATCTTAGTAAAGTTCGGTTTTATCTCGTGAAGATCATTCAATGTGTTTATCGGAATAATAATATCTCTTAATCCCGTAGATACAATTTGAGTAGGATAGTTCTGCATAATAATGCTTTCGTTAATATTCAGAGAATCTGCAAGCTCTTGCTTGTCAATTTCTTCGTAATAAGTAGGCCTGTTTTGACACATATAAATAGTTTCATCTTGATGATTCTCCACCATCAGAATTCCTGCTTTTGTTTCCTGTGTATACTCTCCTATCTCAATAATCCCTTTCTGGGCAAGTAGAGAAAATGCTGCTATAGTGGCATGTCCACACAAATCAACTTCCGTTTTAGGAGTAAAGAATCGAATCTTATAATCTGAAACGTCTGATTTTTGAATGAATGCGGTTTCGGAGAACCCAACTTTTTTTGCTATGTCCTGCATTTTAAATTCAGATAAGAATTCAGCATCCAAAACAACACCAGAAGGGTTTCCTCCGTTTTCAGTTTTTGCAAAAGCATTTAATGTATAAACAACAATTTTCATGAAATTCTCCAATCTTCAAAGTTTAGAAATAAACATCCATAAAGCTACATGAGAGACCAGACCAATTAAAGAAGTTATTATCATTGCTTTTTGTTTAGTCTTAATGAAATAGAATAAGACAACTACATATATTGCAACAAAAAAGAAACTAAGAAATATTTGCATACTAGACATAATTCCAACGAATCCGACTGAGAATGAACTAAGAGCATTACTCAAGAAAATTAGTCCTAAAAACAAAACTTCGCAAGCAGCTAATAAAGAGGTAAAGAGAATAATAATAAGATTGGCGAACTTCTTCAAACCACTCCATCCTCTCTTTCCAAGAAATATATTTAAATAACTCCATTTAAAAAATCAATATCTTACTTTATATGTTTTCGTCATATTAGCATATATTTCCTCCTGCGTAGGATCTCTCACAAGTAACTGATTTCTCAATAATCGATGCACTAACCTCGGTAGTTTAGAACTTTATTTTGTTCGCTAAACTCCCATTTAGTGAACAACCAGTTATCTACGAATGCCGCCCAACACCAAGTTGGGCGGCATTCGTAGATAACTGAAAGAGTATAAGAATCTTATCCCGTTCTAACTGGATTCCGTGATTATCCAAATGGTTAACTACATGAAAAGGGTTTCTTCTTCATAAATATCTAAAATTGCAACTTTTATACTTGAGTAATTCATAAACAGTCCTTTTAGATTTTTATTACCACCTATTGAGAATAAATGTGAATTGACGATAGTCATTGACATAATGTTCTTAGGACCACACACCATCCAGTTTTTATTTTATAGTTTGACTTTGCCACCAAAATAATATTCTATTTACGTTTTCAATAACTACATCGTTATACTTTATTGATATGTCAGCATATCCCCTGATAATTTCCGTTAATTTTTCCTTCCTATCCTCTAGGGTGTAATCTTTTCGATTTAAAATGCTTACTACGTTACGAACTAAATCATCATACTCATCTACTGGACAACAGCTACCAATGCCAAGAGGGTCAAATTCCAAGATAAACCTTCCGACCTCTATTCCTGTGATTTAATCGCTTTTTTAAGAGACCTTTTCCAAACTTTATCCATGCTGACCCCCAAATCGAACAGATATGCTCTGCATATATTACCTCATTCCCATCATCCTACTCATCGTCACGGTTTTAAGAATAATGCGTATTACAGTAACCCCATAATCTTAAGTGTTTGTATTAGCTCATTATAAAAAAATTGGCAGAAAATCGAGGTTTTCACGGGTAAACTGTACATCAATTTTCTTTGCCCCTGTTTCAGTCCACTTACCAACATATTTATTTCTACCCATGTTTAACCTCCCCCCTGTGTTATCCGATAATAAACCACGGTTTAAGAATATGCGTAACACCAATAAAATCATTTGAGCTTCTTTTTAAAACCTTTATGCGTTTGGGAACTATATCCTGCTGACTCGTAGAATTTACAGGCATCAATTCTGTCGCTTTCTGTTACAAGTATCACTTGAGTGCAATTCCTTTTAGTAGCAATTTTCTCAAGCTCGGATATTAATTCTTTTCCCACTCCTTGGTTCCTATATGCTTTATCAATTATCATGTTTTCTAGCACTAAAAAGGGCTTACAATCCCCATATAATTCCTCGCATATTACTCCCATAACAGAACCAATCAACATGTCATTTTCAATAGCACTTAGTACTATGTGCGAACTTTTTTTTGAAGTTTGATAAACTGCTTATGCATAGCTTCAACGCAAGATTCTTCATTCCAGAATTGTGAATATAACTTTGCAAGGTCAGATATGTCATCTGCAACCATTTCCCTAACAATCATTCTCTATGCCTCCTACCATAAAGGATTTTCTTTACATTGAGTTATCTTGTGAAAGCCGGCAATCACTGAGATGAACGGTATTTATAGTGATGGTTTTAAGAATAATGCACTTAATATTAATCGTTATCAAATATAGCTATCATCTATTCTAAGTGTGAGGAAAGTCTTACTTAAAGATATATCGCTCTGGCATTAAACCATGATCCACAAAGTCTAACCATTCATGCCCTTCAAATTTACAATTACCGCTTCTTATAATAGCTAACCTTTGGTTAGCCACAATTCTGTTAATCGCTAACCATAAAGATTCTGCATTAACGTCATACTTTTCAATAGTAATATGACCTTTCTGATCTCTGACTTCAACAAACTTAAATAGTACACCAAAGTCTGTGTTCTCAATTCTCTTTTCTTCTTGTAGAAACCACCCAGAGTAATCCGGGTAGGTTAATTTGTTAGGCGACTTAGCTTCTCCATATCCATAACGCCATGCTACATAAGAACCTTCTTTAGACAGCCAATTAACCCAATCTGAAGCTGTTGGCAAATTATTAAGCTCTACGGAAATTTCCCTTTCGCTCGTCCAAGCTTTTGTTATCCCTTCAATAACTTGGGGGGCCAATTATTGTAATTTATCAATGACTTCAATTCCCTCGATACAATGATCCGGACTGTAGTATGTTTCACTATTAAAAGTCCATAGTCTTGTATTTTTAGCAGTGACGGTATATTGTTTGTCTTTTTTAGGTGTACCACCTTCATAATTGCCATAGATTTGATAGGAAATAGTAAACCTTACCTCATCGGGTACTCTATTATTTGTATCTAATGGAGAAAGATTATAGATATGGGCATCATGAAACCAGTGGTTCTCATCGAGCCACTGCTCTAACTGCTGAACATTTATTTATCTTTAGCAAAATAACACCCCCAAATTTATTAGATATTGTATACTTATTCTCCATTAGCCTACCACCATAAGGTCCAGTTTAAGAATACTGGAAGTTTTTGTAATAACTAATGCCACATGGACTAAAGTCCTTAAACAGACCATTTATTATCTTCTTTTGAGTAGAGTAAAGCTCCATATCGGAAAAACAACAACTGTAATAATCCACCATAAACCAATTATTACATGATACACATCTATTTGAATTTCATTTAAGGTAGCAAGGTGAATATAGTGACCTTTTGCATACCAATTTCCAACTACATATAGTCCTGTGCCAAGTCCGTTAGGCATGGTCTCATCGGAAGGGATTTGAGCCAAATAGTTAAACACAGTCGGAATTATCTTTAATACTAGATTATTTCCTCCGCGACCAAGATCATTAACCACCGCTGAAAATAATTTAATAAAAGTTAAGCCTCCGTATAATGAGGATAGCATAATTAACAGACTATAGTTTTTGACCTTTAAATACCCAAAGATTCTAACGATTGACCAAGGAACTATAAAGACGCACGCCATAAGCCAGAGAGGAATTATGGTAAATACAAGTAGCCCTAACATTAAGGTTCTCCTTTCGTCATCCGTCCTGGTAATATTTCCTGTAATAGCCTTTCCCAGTTGATCAAAACATTTCCATTAAAACAGACCACTAATTTCCAGTTCCTACGAATGCCGTCCATCACAAGGTGGGACGGCATTTTTATTGAAGGGTTTAAGAATAATGCGAACAAGTGGGAACAAAATGAAAGGGCATTTAATGTATTATTTGACATAGTTGAACTTTCTGATTTCACCATCCGTGACCATCATATGAAAAGTCAATTTATCAGAAGAAGTTAATTTAAAGTGATTGCCAGTATACTGGCCAAATTCAAAAAATATTTTATACTTGTCAGGATATCCGTCTATATAACATACTACTTTACCTTCCTTGAGAAATACAATTTGGTTCATTCCTTCGCTAACTGTTGAATTAATCTTATCCCATTGGTAGCCTACAACTTGATATACGACCTTCTCTGGAGTATATGGTGCAAAACTGTATAAAGTATCCCATTCAAAACTAGTAAAACTCGACAAATTATCTATGGTTGCGTTACCACTTATTACATTAAACGACTTATTAAACTGTTTAGCATTTATCTCCCAGATGGGAGTTGGGTTTAGAGTTTTAATTATGATTCCGAGGATAACCACCAATACCCATGCAATAACCATAAATGATTTCTTGTTCATTCATTCTCCTTCACGGATGAATAATATATGTTTTAGCATTACTACGAATGCGTAACAGCATATTCAGAATGGTACGCTGCATTAATACCAATTAGCTCATTCGCTTAGTTGCTCAGCTTTGAATTTCAGGGTATCTTAATAGAAATTTTTCCTTTGCAATTTCCATTTGCTTATGATACTCCGCATAAGAAACACTTAATTTTTTCATTGCGGGAATAAATACATCATAATAACCACTTGTACTATTAAACTCTATAAGCATTGTTTGAAATTTAAAACCTGGTGAATTTCTGTATTCCTCGGACCGCTTATATGCCAAATATTGTTCTAACATTTCCTTGTTTTCAGACAAGAATTTATCAGGATTGTCAATAGACTGTTTTGTACTCTTTATCATATCGCAAATATTTCCAGTGCTGATATGCTTTGTACTTTCGATTAAAAACGCTCGTAATTCTTCAGGGAAGCTCAAAGATGGTACATTGTCCAGAAATGCTATGATTTCTTCATACGCAGCTTGCTGTTCTGTAGTTGAAATAGGATCATGTAAAAATCGTGCAAAATGCAGGCAAATAAATCGACCGTAGTAGCCTGGAAACGCCTCTAATAGCTTTTCGGTTACAGTTGAACTCTGTTCAATAGCTATCAGTTCAGCATATATTTTTGCACAGTTTTCGCCATAACTTAGTAGGTCAAGAATAGCTTTTTTTGCCTGTTCCCTCTGAACATTTAATTCTTTTTGTACTGATATCTTTTGCAATGTGTTGTTTGTTTCATCGGCAAGCACTGCTTTAATTTCTTCCGTGCTAAGCCCGAGTTTACGGAATACAGAAATTTTCTTTAAACGTTCTATATCTTTTTCGCCGAAATCCCGATATCCGTTATTTAAGATATTAGGAAAAACCAATTTTTGTTCAGTGTAATATTCAATAGCCTTTTTAGTCAAATTTGCTATCTTACTTGCTTCATTAATCAACATATCTATCACCTCAAGAGAAGCATACACTAACACCCAAGGTTCTAGTCAATAGATTGTTAAAGAAAACCCAAATTACCTTACTTCGCGTTATCCTACTCAGCGGGAACACTTTGTACATGGGCCATAGTGATATTTCAACGACCTCAAACTATATCCACCTATCAACTAAGCATATCTCCTCGGTGAGAAGTCCTCTTGACGGACGTGGTTGCCTGAACTTCAGGACATTTTAAGTCCGTCCGTCTGAAGTCTCTTTCTCCGGCTCAGGCAAAAGCCTTTAATATGATTCGAGTTTGTAGACCTCTACACTTGGTTCCCATGCCCAAGTCTGCACAGACTGTGGTTCTCTGGATGTTTCCTTCAACTCATGTCGTAACAGGCATTGTCCCAAATGCCAACATTCAGTTCAGCAGGAATGGGTTGAGGCTCAAATGTCCAAGCTTTTACCGGTCGGTTACTTCCATTCGTTTTTACGATCCCTTCAGGAACTGAACACCCTTGTTTTGCAAAATCAAGCGCTTCTTTATTCCATCTTGATTAAATCAGTAGGACATTGCTAAAGACCCTAAATTTCTCGGGGCTACGATTGGCGCTACAACGGGTCCTTCATACGTGGGGACAAAATCTCTCGTTTCATCCCCACGTTCATTGTATCGTCCCTGGCGGGGGACTTTCCAATGATGGACTTTGCTTAGTCCAATTTCCATTCTCTTGTTGATAATTTATACGGTGTCAATTGGGTTGTCTTTTGTAAAAAACCGTTTAAATCTCCAGGGCAAGTTGTTCGTTATCTTGGTTGTTATACTCATAGAGTAGCGATTAGCAACTCTAGAATTCAAGCCTTTGACGGTCAGACCGTGAGTTTTGCTTGGCGAGATTACAAGGATGGCAATAAGGCCAAGGTTATGACTCTTGATGCTGCTGAGTTTTCAAGACAATTTTTTCTTCATGTTCTGCCCAATCGTTTCGTTAAGATCAGACATTATGGCCTTCTCTGTAGCCATAATATTAAGACAAAGATTTTTAAATACTTACGCCTACTGGAAACAATCCGCCTCCTCCATCTAAGACCTCCAAAATGCTAAAACCTGCCCTAACTGTGGTAGTCCTCATGTTATACAGTTTTTACTTAAATGTTCGGCTGCAAGTCCATAATCGTATTAAAACTCTGGAAAACAACCCAGTTGGGGAGGGGGAAAGTCTACCCTTTTTCGGGGTTTTCCCTTGCAGTTTTTCACTGTGGACGAGAATCTTTCATTAGGACATCCATTCCCAGACAATTTATACCCTGATAGAAAAGATTGAAACCCCATAGACACACAAACTGTCTATCTGCAGACGGTTCAGTACAACAGGAGATTCATGAGGTTCAATACTCTGGAATTGAATTATTACAATTTCTTTTAGCTATTGAATTTAATCGAAGGCTTTTTCTCTGTCTACGAACATCAAAAATCTCTAGAAGTTATACGACGCCGTGGTTAAGAATATCCCTAATAACTAATTAATGGGTTTTATCGTATTCAATTTACCTTTATTTGAGTAGTTATTAAAATCGTAATTAACTAAGTAGTCTTCATTTGGAATAACTAAATAATACTCATTTGAAGTGCATCTTATCTTTTTTCCATCAATATCCAAATAGTATTTATTCCCTTCAATAATTGGTCTTACTTTCGCAATACCACTTGTATTAACACTATTGCCTTGGTATATAACAATCAAGATAATAACTATAAATGAAAGGAATATGGCTGAGGACTTTGCTTTCTGTAATATACCTTTATCTTTCGAAAGCCTTTACTTCTCACAAAATAGTAAATAAAAATATAAATTCAATTGGGATTAAAAAAATCGATATATTAACAGGTAGAAATAGTAACTCATGTAGCTTATAACTAAAGTCTGCTATTGCTTGGATTTTGACCTAATATAAGTCCAGCAAAACTCAAATATATTGTCCCAACCAATATAATAAGTGCATTCTTCCTTCTCGTATTAAACTGCTTTAATTGATCTTCACCCATTTAATCTCCCTCTTCACTAAAGCCTATTAAAATTAATCGATCTTATCCCATGATAATTAATTAGTTTTAAACTGCAATAAAGTACTAAAGCTTAACGGTGTCGTATAACGTTTTGGATTCCCGACGTCCCCCCGCCTTAGATAGCTCTTATCTTAGGCGGGGGGATGTGGTGCCTGAACAGTCCATAAGAAACCAGTGGAATAGGAATAAGCAGCATTTACGATACGGCATTTTACCAATTCCTACAAGATAAGGGACAAGATGACGAACCACAGGGAAAAAGTAGCTTAAGACAAGGGCATAGTGTCCAAAATGTTCAAGGAGTTCTTGAGCTTTAAATAGATACTTTCCCAGGGATATAAGATGTAAAGCTGATCACGCATCTCTTCATCTTTTTCAAAAACTGCCACCTTACAATTGGGAGACTTCAGCGCATTGATGTAATTGGTAAAAGCACCTGTTCCCGCACCGAGTTCAGCAACTGTTTTTACCTGATCCCAATCAATGGGCCTAACCATTTTCTCGGCAAGAAACCTGGAACTTGGCGTAATGCTACTTGCGTGGGGGATTCTATAAATTTCATTAAGAATGTTAATTTATCAGTTAAGTTAGCATGTGCTTCATAATGTTTTTCACTCCCTCAACAAGACTAATCTTAACGAAAAGAACTTAAGAGATTAGGAGGGAAAAACTTAAGACTTTCTAAAGTTTCAATAAAAAGAACTCCTGCCTCAATAGAGATAGGAGTTTAACACTCTGAATTGAAAATTTATCTTATATTCGCATTTTCCTCATGCCGTCCAACACTGATAATAGTAATGGATATAAATTAATGAACAGCTACCCTCGCGTTGTTGAATATCAGTGGAGGACAGCTGTTCATGTGGTTAGTAGGCTTAATTAGAACAATGCGAAGCTCGGATACAAAAGTCAATGTATTTCACGCTAAAACTAACAAAGCTGACATGGCTCCTCTTAGCTTACCGGTGGTTGTACTGACCCTTGTCACGAAATCTTTCCGGTGTTAATAAACTATAAGGAACATTTTAGCAAAGGAGCGGGACACATGAAAGATTCGTTCAAATTAACCCTCTGTCAACAGGGCTGCTGCCCAATTGTTGAAATCAACACCGATACGAATCAGGTCATTATTACGGATGATTTAGGTGGAAAAGTATCCCTAACGACGGACCAGTTCAAAATCCTTTTAGAACGCTGCGCAAACGTTAATGGTGAGTAACCATGCTTTATGACCTTTTACTGGTTTTAAGTCTTCGCTTTTTCCTTTTTGATTTCGTCCTTTTTAAAAGTATAAGAAACACCCTTAAAACCAAAGGATATGTCTTTAAGAAGCTCCTGAGTTGTCCCTTCTGTCAAGGATTTTGGTGTGGTTTAGCAGTCTTCCTGGCAACGCATCCAATCACATTAAACTTAGGGGGACTCCTCTCGATGCTCAGTTTTGGATTTATCACTGCCTATCTCAGCATGATGACAACCGCCATTTTTTACCCGCTTATCGATAAGTACGAGAAAAAATACTCAGACTTCAAATTACAATAAAACTGTGTTAGCAAAGGAATCCGTAGATTTTAAAGCCGAAATAGCCATGACTTGGTAAGTCAAAAAACGCCAAATTGTGGCTACCCCATTTATACGCGTTGTAAGAATTAGTAGCTAAACCATCGGTCAAATACAATGGATACTTCAAATATTTTAGTTTGCGAGGTTATTATTCCTTACGTCATTATAGCCTTATGGTAAGTTTTCTTTCCTTTACGTATTCTTATACCATTCTTCAGTTGTTCCGAAGTAATATTTTCATCAATAGATTCAACTTTATTATCATTAATAAATAAACCACCCTGTTGAATCAGACGTCTTGCTTCACTCCTAGAAGCAGTTATACCACTCAACACCATCAAATCCAAAATACTGATAGCATCATCAGTCAGTTGCTTGGCTTCAATCTCGGTAGTCGGCATGTTGGAATCGTCCGTGCCACCTGCAAAGAGAGTGTGAGAAACGCTCTTAGCTTTTTGAGCTTCTACTTCACCGTGGACCAGCTTAGTGAGTTCATATGCCAGAATCTCCTTTGCTTCATTGAGCTGACTGCCTTCCCATTCGTCCATTACTTCAATCTGTTCAAGTGGCAAGAAGGTAAGCATACGTATACATTTGAGAACATCAGCATCACCAATATTACGCCAATACTGGAAGAATTCAAAAGGGGAGGTTTTGTTGGGGTCAAGCCAAACAGCCCCTTTTGAAGTTTTCCCCATCTTATTACCTTCTGAATTCATTAGTAGTGTAATTGTCATGGCATAAGCATCTTTGCCTAACTTACGTCGAATTAGGTCTGTGCCCCCTAACATATTAGACCACTGGTCATCCCCACCAAATTGCATATTACATCCATAATTTTTGTAAAGGTGATAAAAATCATAGGACTGCATAATCATGTAGTTAAATTCTAGGAAAGACAGACCCTTTTCCAGTCTCTGCTTATAACACTCTGCGCGTAACATATTATTTACGGAGAAGTGAGCTCCTACATCACGAAGTAATTCAATGTAATTCAGCTTTAAGAGCCAATCTACATTGTTAACTATGATTGCCTTATCATTACCGAATTCAATAAATCTTTCCATCTGTTTCTTAAAGCAATCGCAGTTATATTGGATTGTTTCAGGTGTCATCATAGAGCGCAAGTCAGTACGACCAGATGGGTCGCCGATATAGCCAGTTCCACCGCCTAAAAGGACTACAGGTTTGTTGCCCGCCATCTGTAAACGCTTCATAAGGGATAGTGCCATAAAATGTCCAACATGCAATGAGTCCGCAGTTGGATCAAATCCAATATAAAATGTTGCATTACCGCTATTAACAAGTTGTTTAATTTCTTCTTCGTTGGTAACCTGGGCAATCAAACCACGAGCTACTAATTCATCATAAATCATACTAAAAGCTCCTTTTTTTAAATTTAAAAAGCCCCTGCTCCAATGGAACAGAGGGCATAAATTGCGGTACCACCTCTGGCTCGGAAACTCCTCACAGAATTTCCCTCAACAAGTGCAAATACACTTACACGCTGTATCGGGCGTACCCATCAAACCTTACTATCAATTCAGATCGCGGCTCCAGGATGTATTCGAATCAGCGCGTCTATAGCCTCTCACCAACCGGCTATTCTCTGAATAACGAAAACTGACCTACTTCTTCCATTCATAGCTCTTGCATAATCAAATTTAATTGAATTGTAGTTGAGGAAGCAGTAAAAGTAAAGTCACAAATTGACACATGTGTGACATTCTGTAGTTCTCTTTAATCAATATACTTAAGTATGTCATTTGGCAACGTATGTTTAAGCAAATATACTAGTTTGGTCTTTTCCATTTTCATTCCGCTAAGGAGCCATTCAATAACCATGTCCGTACCGCCACTAGATGCTATATGAATAGCAAAACGCATTGTCTCTGAATTAATATTAACACCCTTAATCGTAAGATATTTTTCATAGGTTTTTCTCGTAACCGCAATATCGTAACCACGAAGACCGTTTATATCACGGCTTGCATAGGCATTTTTCAACACACTATATTTTTCTTGATAGATGTCAAGATAGCTCAGCAAAGCCTCTTCCCAAGTGAGCCCATCTGTTATACGGCCAAAGCTTGCTTCGTAGAATTGGACAAAGTACCAGCTTGCAAGGTCATATTTATCTTTAAAATGGCGATAAAAGGTCTTTCTTGAAAGAGATGTACCTGCTACAATTTCACTGACCTGAATATCATCAAGGTTCTTCTCCAGTAACAGCTTCTCAAGTGATTCCGCTAACATTTTCTTACTGTTCATAATATATCTCCATAAGTAGTTAAATATATATTATACATTATATCTCTGTTACGGAAAAAGACTACGTTTAATCGCTTTCAGGCCCTCTGCTCAAATACTTGCTTGCTCCCAACCCTAATCATTTTGCTATGAGCTTCCCATTATCCTACTGATGCCACCCCTCCTGAGTCAGCGGAGGGACGGCATCTTACTTAAGAGTTTAAGGAAAATTGGAAGTATATGTATTAGTGTAGTCTAACAATTTTTTTGTAATATGGTATCAACAAGCTGTAGGAATTGTGATTTTCTCAATTTCGGCGGAATATATCGACTTCTCGTATATCTTTAACATTTTATAAAAATATCCATCGTCTTTTCTTGAAGTATTTCCATCTGTGAACCAACCAGTTTCTTTTAAGAAAGTTGCCCAAGATGTTTCTCGTGTATCATATCTTAAAAATAACTTTGCTATTTTGTAATCTATCTCAAGAAGATAACTTTCCTCATAGTTCATTCGCCATATCTATATTTAAAAGCACTTCTGCGTCCGCATTCATTGGTAAATAGGGACTTATCTCTTAACCACAGGCTTCATATATTTCGCAACAATATACGATGTGACGGCTCCAACGATAATAAAATTTATATAGAAAATAAATTGAGAGTATGGTTCATTGTTTATTTGGGAAGCAACTCCTACAATGGGAGCTAAAATACCAAACGTTCCAAGCCTCCACATTAAGGAAATACCAATGCCTTTAATAAGGTAAAAATCTTTTCCCGATATTCTTAACGCAATTGCCGTTAAAACTCCTATGGCACAAGTCATCAAAAGGGAGTTTGTCATCCCCGTTATATACCCAAAGGGTGTATGGATATAATCATCATTTAAGTAAATGTTAGCCCCTGCTTCCCATGGTGCAGTGTAATCTGCCCCAAAAGAGCCAGTGATAAGCCAATCCACTATCTCATAGGCGATTACCGCTACCACTCCAGCTAGGGTTCCCACTGCTATTGTATCTAGCATAGAATTCGGATTTCTCCTCTTAAATAAATTTATAGTTATGTAATGCGCTAACATATATTTTAATTGTCTCCATAACGAAACTCCTGTATACTCCTAACACAATTTAAAGTGTTACTACGCATTATCCTACAAAAGCCGTCCAACACCAAGTTGGGCGGCATCCATCTCTACTGAAGGGTTTGAGAATAATAGGAGTTTGAGGAAATAGGTGCGAATGCAGGTTGCAAATTATCTATAACTGGAAGTTGGGTAAGCAAGACTAATAGACTTATGCTTCGTAACATGTCTAGCAAATTATCCGAAGTTAGGCATAAAAAAGCTCAAACTCCGAATCTGAGCTTGAGTAAATAGAAGGTTGTTCTTGTGGTGATGCTGTTACCTAACTTTGGATAATTACATAGC
>NZ_JABZFS010000074.1:0-46853 GCF_014237355.1 Desulfosporosinus sp. | reverse complement strand
TTCTTTTCATGCATGAACGGTACATAGGCAGCCATAGATTGGACCTTGGCAACCAGCTTGCACACTTATGGGACAAACAGCATATTTTATAAATGTAAACTCAATCTTTCACTTCTAATGTCATAAGGGGGTGATATCTATGAGCGATAACCATCACCATCACAGTAATATACTTGTCATTGGTCTTGCACTCATTGCATTCATTGCAATTGTTTTACTTTTGTTAGTACTGTTGTAGGGACAGTTTGGGCTAGGACAAATCTAATCCTAGCCCTTTTCTACGCATAAACACTTGTTAAAAAACTCGTTTGCGGTCATTTCTTTACTCCATCCTACTTCGTGTTACTACTAACGTGTTTCTTATGAAAACCAAGGTGAGGCTGTATTTTACTTATGGGTTTAAGAATTTGGAGAAGTCTGGATAATGAATGCTCCTGACCGTTTTGATGTTCATCCGCTTATCTGAGTATATGTTGCTGGATTTTGAGTTAAGGTTTTAAATTACCCACAAAAAGAATTAAGTATCTAGTCAGAATCACTTATCCAACTTCAGTATGCACTCTGGTGATAAGGAAATGCAATTGAGCCACCTCCGGTTGGCTCAATTGCATTTTAGGAAATCGCCCATATCGGAAATCCGTTTTTTCAGTTCATCCCGTCCGGCACATTCCAGCTGAACATTTTGCTTTCCTCCCGAGGACGGTAAATTTCGTCGCCAACTATCTCATGGCCGGCTTTGGAGTTGGACCGCTTTATATGCTCTGCCTGAAGCTCCTAAAGTTGCGAAATCGCCGTGAGCAATCCCAGTGAGACAGATGGTTTTCCCAGAATCGACTGGGGAAAGAATTTCATTTTCATCAACTTAACCTCCTCTTCAGGAACTCGAAGCCCCACTTCAATTTCAGTATGCAACTCTCCATCGGATAATTCAAGGAGGTCAGCTATCAATGCTCATGATGGAAAAATCAAGGACAAATCAGAGATGAAAGTAGTAAAAAAGCTGAAACTCCCTTAAAAACTGATATATGACAATGAGTAGACGTTCGGATAAGAGCGTCTACTTTTTTTCCCAAATTCAAGAAGTGAAACTCCATGACCCGCGAAAGCGTCCTGAAACACTAACTTGACTGCGAAAAATGTCAATATGACTATGTGTTGCTGGACTGAAACCTATTGACAAGTAAACGGTAGTTTACTATAATGGCGGTGAACGACGGTTTACTTTATTGGAGGATTTTTAAATGGCCAACACTAAAGAAAACATTTTGCATACTGCGCTTCGTTTGTTTGCGCGGGATGGATATGAGGCTGCTTCGGTCAGCGATATTGCCGGGGAGCTTGGCATGACAAAAGGGGCTTTATACAAGCACTATAAGAATAAGCGAGATATATTCGACAGCATAGTGAAGCGCATGTATGAGATTGATGTTGAAAGAGCGAAAAAATATGAAGTGCCGGAGGAAACATTTGATAAATCACCGTCGGCCTACCGCAATACTGCTGTGGATAAAATCAAGGTTTTTATTGAGGCGCAGTTTTATTTTTTGACGGAAGACGAGTTTGCCAGTAATTTCCGAAAAATGTTGACTTTGGAGCAATACAGAAACCCGGAAATAATGGAACTGTATCAAAAATGCTTTGTAAGCGGGCCGGTCAGCTATATGGAAGATTTATTCCGCGAAATGATGGAACAAGGCATTTGGAACAAAAGCAACCCGAAACAGCTTGCGGTTGAGTTTTACGCGCCGCTTTATTTGTTGGTAAGCGTTTCAGATACAACGCCTGACAAGAAAGAGGCTGGTAAGCTATTAGCGGCGCACATTGAGCGGTTTATAGAAAAGAACTCCATTCTACGGAAACAAAAGGAGTAATTGGTGTGAAAAAAATAACATGACCGCATATGGTCTTTCAGAGCAATTTGCGATATTGACAACTGAACATCCAAACCTTATTATAGGCCGAATATTATCACAGGAAAAAGGGCTTTACCGCGTGATAAGTGCGCAAGGGGAGCAATTTGCGGAGACTTCCGGCAAATTCCGCTATGAGGTTGAGAACGTTTCGGACTTCCCCGCTGTCGGTGATTTTGTGATGATTGACTGCGCCCAAAGCATGGGTAACGCTATCATTCACCATATACTTCCGCGAAAAAGCATGTTTATTCGTAAAGCGGTCGGACCGGCACATAAAGAACAGGTTATAGCCGCCAATATAGACACGGTTTTCATTTGTATGTCGCTCAACAATGATTTTAACCTGCGCCGCTTGGAACGTTACCTTTCTATCTGTTGGGAAAGCGGAGCTGCGCCGGTAGTGGTATTGACAAAGGCTGATTTGTGCGAGAATACTACCGAAAAGCTATCTTCTGTCGAAGCTGTTGCTATGGGCGTGGATATTCTAATTACTTCCGCAATCGAACAAGACGGATACGAACAGGTTTTGCCGTATATCAAAGAGGGTCATACTATAGCGCTGATTGGTTCGTCCGGCGTTGGAAAATCTACGCTTATCAATCGTCTGCTTGGGGAAAACCGAATTGACACAAACGGCTTACGGAATGACGATAAAGGACGGCATACCACCACAAGGCGCGAATTGTTTTTACTGCCAAACGGTGGGTTGATAATCGACACACCCGGTATGCGTGAACTTGGATTATGGAACGTTGCCGAGGGGTTAGACAAAACTTTTTCCGATATAGAAGAATTGTCCGTTAAATGCCGCTTTAAGAATTGCAGTCATACGGCCGAGCCGGGTTGCGCTGTAATTGCAGCCATTGAAAACGGGGATTTATCATCGGAGCGTTGGCAGTCCTATCAAAAGTTAAAGGCTGAAAACGCTTATGCTGAGGACGCTGAAAGCTACCTTGTGGCAAAGGAACAGAAACGCAAAAACATAGCAAAAACCGTAAAGGCAGATAAAGCCAAAGGGATAATTAGAAGATAAGGAGTATGACAATGGAAGAAATAACAAACTACGAATTTGGTATTGCCCTCATCAATGAATTTTTCACAGAACTTGAACGGCAAGGTCCCGGCAGCTCCGAAGAAACCATCAGGGCATTAAGTTTTATCAGAAATCTTTCAAACAAAACAAAAATTGCGGATTTAGGCTGCGGCACAGGCTTTCAAACAATAGTTCTGGCACAAAATACAGAAGCAACCATCACCGCACTCGACCTTTACGCCGGATCGATTGATAAACTTAACGTAACAGCTGAAAAACTTGGTTTGCAGAACAGGGTAAAAGGTATTGTCGGTTCAATGGATAATTTGCCGTTTCAGAATGATGAATTTGATCTTATATGGTCTGAGGGGGCTATTGCCAGTATAGGTTTTGCAAAAGGCTTGAATCACTGGAAAGGCTTCCTCAAAAAAAATGGCTATATTGCCGTAACATATGAGTCATGGTTTACCGATGAACGCCCCGCTGAAATTGAGAAGTGGTGGTTGGACGCAGTTCCTGAAATGGACACAATAGGGCATAATATTTCCATCATGCAAAAAACAGGTTATATTCCTGTTGCCGCATTTACGTTGCCAGAAAGTTGTTGGACAGACTATTATTTTATTCCGCAAAAAGCAAGGCAAGAGGAATTCCTGAAAAAACATGCGGGAAATAAAAACGTTGAGGATATGATTGCATTTATGAGGCGCGAGGCAGACTTGTACTCAAAATACAAACAGTATTATGGATATGTATTTTATATTGGAAAAAAGGTATAAAATAATAATGGATTTCCGTTGGAACGCGTTGAAAGAATGAACGGTTTATGGACGGTGATAGGAGTACGACGCTTAGATAATTTTATATTTTGTTTGGAGGTAAGTACTATAAGGATAAGCTAAACATATAATCTATTAATGTAAGAGATAAACCCTATTACTGTCTGCCAGTAATAGGGTTTATAATTATGCCTGAATTTTCGAGCCGTCCTTAAAAATGAACCGTAATAGGTTCACTTATTAATACCAAAAAGGTTGTTTTTATAAACTAAATTAAGGTTCACATTATCCATAGCAAATTATCCGAAGTTAGGGGACAAAAAAGAACTCCTAAAGGAGCTTAAGTATGTAAGAATGGATAGCTCGGATGATCCGATTTCCCTAACTTTGGATAATTTAGATAGCACGAAACCGCGATGTTTACTGAAATTTCTATGGGGATTGAATTCCTAAAATCCTGGCAATTTTAAAGAACTTCGATCGAAACCATTGTACAATATGTATTTGAAACCTTCAAATATGCTAAAGAATACAAAAAGCACCGCTTAAAACGATGCTCAATCTTCCCCAAATCGTTGAAAAGCCTAGCTAAAGCAAGTAAATTTATATGGTTTTACTACATTATTATGGCAAATCATTTTGCTGCCTAAATTAAATACTTCTATTTATATAGTTCCATAAACAATGGTGCTACTGCGGCAGGCTTTATGTCAATTCTTTGCCACACATTTCCCACGACATAAGGTTCTACCTTCAACCAATTATCCAGCTCTACTCTTGAAGGATAGTCTACAATCATCACCGAGCCTATCATCCTACCTTCATCATCAAGTAGAGCGCATCCATACAAATGCTCTCCGGATTTGAAACGATTTTCTACCGATTTTAAATGTTCTTCCCTTGCGGCTAATCTTCTTTCTAATGCTTTTTCATCAGCACCGTCATAAGCTGTAACTATGAATTGCATTTTTTCACATCCTCTATCAAAGTAGACTTTTATTCCATACCTATAATTTTACCTACAAAAAATAAGAAAGACCACAGAATAAATGATACCCCACTCAATCCCCTTTAGTCATTTAACGAATTAATTCCTTGTTCTTTAAGTCTCTCTAATGCATCTTTCATTGCTTTAACTTGCTCCGTTGTGTGTCCTTGCCAAATCGAAACTTCCCCTATAACTCTAAATGGTTCAGTGGAACGATAAGATTTAGTGGGATTACCTGGGAATTTTTTGTCTGTTAAATCGGGGTCGTCTTCAATTTTTCCTGTTGGTTCTACTAAATAGATTCTTTCTCTTCCTTCACCAATAGCGAGTTCGGCACCCCAAATTGCGGCATCTAATGTTGCAGACAAGAAAATGTATTTCGCATTTTTTCTCTGCCCATAGTTTGAGTTGTAACCAACTTCAATCAGGTCCCCAACTTTTAAGTCTGCCTTTGTTCCATGAAAATAAGTTTGAGCGAATGGCGTTGCCCCTTGTCCGCTTTGATTCTGTTCGTTATTTTTTTGTTCCATTGTCATATTCCTCCAATGTCTACCCACTCTACCCCCTAAGTCCACGGAAACATATCCATTTTCACCAAAACCACAAGATATAGTGTTGATATGACTGAGTTTATACACTATATAGTGGTGTGTTTTCTATTGAGGAGAACTACCGTCTCTATGTGTGTCTGGGCAAAGTAGTGATACTGATACGCGGAAATAGGGATTTTTGCAAAAAAGTGTACCCCCTATAGTCAAAAAAAGCAAGGGGGGCGTGAGTAATACATTCTCGCAAAATGATTTGCAGGCTAGAATGCCCATTTTACCTAGCTTTATTGTCTCACAAGAAAACGACATCTCGCTAAATCAATTCGCGTATACCCACTATATCTTATCCTTGCGCGAAACTTAATAACAGATACCCCCCTGTATGAACAATACATACTGAAGGAGTCTCAATTCCGATTAGGCATTAATTAAATTTGCGGAAGTAAAATCGGTTAGGAAGAACTGGTACAAATAAGAATAATTGGAACTTTGGTAATACAGTCTATTTACTAGGAAGCTTCTGCTTCAAGCATTTGATAAATAAATATTCAAATGCGTTGGTTGAGAAGAAAATTCTCACACCAACGCACTTTATTTTTTCTAATCCGTGAAGTAGAAGGATTACTTGCCGAGGTCCTCCATCTTTTTACCTGCATCAGGAAAGAAAAGGGCCTGACCGAATTTCTCTATTCCAAAGGTTCCGATTTGGGTTTGGGTATCTTTATCTGTCATAAACTCGACAAAGGCTTTAGCTCCGTCTGCATTCACTTTCGGGAACTTGTCAGGGTTCACTTGCATGACATGATAAATATTTAAGAGGGAAGCATCGCCTTCTAAGACGATCTCAAGTTTTAGGTTTTTACCGGCGGCTAGGAAAGTTGCACGGTCTGTGAGAGTATAGCCCTCTTTCTCGGAGGTCACAGTGAGTGTTTGTCCCATCCCTTGACCGGTTGATTGATATTTACTCTGAATAGGTGTGAGATTAGCCTTTGCCCATAAGGCTTTTTCCATTTTATCTGTTCCAGAATCATCTCCACGGGAAACAAAAATGGCGGGACTATTATAAATGGCCTTTAAGGCGTTTGTAGTAGTTTTAGTTTCTTTAACCTTGGCCGGGTCTGTTGAGGGCCCAACCATGACGAAATCATTGTGCATCACGAGCTGATAGTTGATAGCTGTTCCATTATCAACTAATTTTTTTCTGCGGCAGGTGCATGAGCTAATAATACATCAGCATCCCCCTTTTCACCCATGGCTAAAGCGGCTCCTGTTCCAACCGCGATTGTTTTTACTTTATAGCCAGTTTTTTTCTCGAAAGCAGGGATGAGCAGGTCGAGCAAACCGCTGTCTTGTGTACTTGTGGTGGTTGCTAAAATTACGTCGGGTCTTGCAGGCTTTGGCGTTTCCGTCGCTTGTGGTGCAGGAGTGGTGGGGGTTTTAGCTGTTCCACACCCGACGACGGTCATTATGAGAGCGATCATAAGTAGAACGAAGCCAAAGTTAAGGTGAAGTCTTAGTTTCTTTTTCATCTCTTTATTTCCTCCTAATAAAGCGTTTTTTGAATGACGATTTACGTACTAGAGGGTGACGTAGGGGGGGCTCTCCAATCATAGGTCATTTTTCGCGTCCCGCGTTGTAGAGATTGGTCTGGAAAAGGGCAGTTTTTTATTGAGTTTTGTAAAATCGAGTACACAGTTATTCCTCTTTAAAGGAATATAGTCCATCTTTCTTCATTACATAATCTTTGATATACAAGACTATTTCGTCAAGGTAGTTTTCTTCTACTGCCAATATAAAAATCTGCTCGCTTCCTCTAAATTATCTACGTTTAGCGTCGCAAGTGTTACAAAAACCGAGCTTTTCGCCATTAGTCCCGTGTTTTTAATCTACTCTATTTTACTCCTTAGTTTTTCGTGGCGAATTAATATCTTATCCTTTCGGGATTATGGGAGCCCACAATTTTAGTTGCAGGTGCAGCTAAGGTTAGCTTTTTGCCTGTTACGTAAGTAATTTCTAGTTTGGTTGGTTCTGCTGGTGTGGTAAATGCTTTAGGTGAACAAGCTACAAGGCCCAAGAGTATTAAGATTACTAATGCGAGTAGACTATTTTTTTACGTTTTTCATTAATTCAACTCCCTCTTTATTTATTTTATGTAAAATTTAACGAACACTAAAGAAGCATAAAATAATTTCTAGTTAGGTGCTCGTAATTTCACAAAGGTATGCTTTCGAAATTATTTAAACTAATGTTAGATTTCTTAGATAACTCAAACCAAGTTCATGGAACTAAAGCAAAGTACACCAAACTAAAACCAATATAACTTTAATATATATAGTTCAATCTGTCAATCTGTAAGCATGCTCGGGTTTAGGTAAAGACAGAATATTTGAATAAATACTGTTAACCTGAATAGAACAGTTTTGTCGAACCCCAGTATGTGAAGTTGGTTATTAAACCGTAGGGAAGGTAATTAACCGAGAGTAATTAAAAAGTGGAACTTGGTTTAAGGAAAATATTCCTTCCCCTTTCCCTATTTGTTATTGTGCAAACGTTTCCGAAGAACAAATTCTTTACCAGTTGCTGAGGCATAGTGTTTTAGGGCTTTAGACGATATTAAAAGACACACAGGGGAAATACAGGGTGTGTAAATGCTGACAAAGTACCCTACAGGTGGCTGATGTACTTCCGAGGGCAATCGGTTATTGCAAAGGTTAAGTATAAGAAATAAAAAAGGGGCCGTTGCAACTACTTTTTAAAGTAGTTTTGCGACACCCCCTTTTTTCAAATTAGGACACGGAAGGTTTTCTCAGTACATAAGGACAATGAAGTTATTTTTTGTCTTTATAAAAGTGTAGAAATGCCAACGTCCGATACGATAATAATTAAATTGGAATCAACTTCCAGTTATCCTACGAATGCCGTCCATCCTCTGATTGAGATGGGCGGCATTCTACTGTAGGGTTTAAGAATTTGGGGAAGTCCAGGTAAGTGTTTAATTAGAGGTTAATAGATGTAAATTCATTTTAATAGATACTTACAATAACGGTAGCCTTTTCTTCTAAAGCTTTTTGATAAAAGCTGAGTAGGTTTGTTTTCCAACTTGAATATCTTGTGATTGAATAACACAAAATATATTAGACAATTAGCCTGGGAGGTAATTATGAACACTGTTAATCAAGCTAATCAAAATTATTCCGAACAAGTACCGTTCGGAGCTATTCAGCATAACTTAGAAAATATCCCTCCAAATGCCTCGGAAATCGGGAACCTTTGGGCCAGTTACATGGCTGAAAACATGTCTGTATGTATGTTGAAATTTTTCGTGGCTAAATCAAAAGACCCAGATATAAAACCAGTATTACAACAAGCTCTTGATGTATCAAGCCAAAATATAAATTCCATGGAAAATCTCTTTCATTCAATTAATGAACCTATACCAGAAGGCTACGGTGACAAAGATGTGGATAATAGTGCTCCTGAACTATTCTCTGAGACTTTCTCTCTAACATATACACGGCTCATGAATGTTTTTATTGGGCTTAAATACAGCTTATCATTGTCACGAAGTTCACGTTCTGATTTTAGGCAATTCTTTTCTGAAGCTATGGATAATTCAAGGAATATAAACCAAAGGGCTACTGATGTGCTAATGGCAAAGGGGTTGCTTCCCAAGGCCCCTCATATTATCATGCCTGACAGGACAGAAATGGTTCATGACAAAAATTATTACGGCTCATTTTTCGGAGGGAAAAGACCACTAAACGCCTTAGAAATCGGTCATTTATTCTACAACATGGAAGTAAAGTTAACCCTGGAAACTATAAAATTGGGATTTAGCCAAGTTGTTAATTCCGATAAGATTAAAAATTATTTATATAATGGAAGTTTAATGCATAAAGAACAAGCCTTGAAATTCGGTAAAATTTTAGCAGAAGAAAATTTACCGACACCCACTTCGTCGAATTTCCAATTGACTAACTCTAAACAATCACCATTTAGCGATAAGCTAATACTGGCTCACACATCGGCAGTGACGACATTCTGTCTTTTAGATGTCGGTTATGGGTTAACCAGTTCAGCTAGAAAAGACATTAATAATGTTTTAATTAGTATATTGACTGAGATTCTTGTGGATTCAAAGGATGGAGCTGACTTAATGATAGAAAACGGATGGTTTGAAAAGGTTCCTGAAACTGCTGACCGTAAGGAGTTAGTTCAATAAGAAAGCGTAATAACCCTGCCAATAATCTACAAAGATTAAGCTTTGGTAATCCTGTTAGTATTTTTAAATAGCGAAATCACTCTCCTCGCTAATTTGTCAACATTTAGCAAGGGGAGAGTGATTTGTTAAGTAGTCAAACAAGACTTGTCAATGGTCGAAATCTCAGGTATCTAAACGTTATATTGGGACGCTCTGAAAATAGTATTAAGGGGTATCGAACCGATTTATTAATGTTCTTCAATTTTGTTATGAGATGTGTAATACACCTACACCTATTCTATATACCGATTTTTCAGTTTTTAACATTGACTTTGTTAGTCAATATTGCTGAATATCACGGTTGATTTAAACACAACTTACTTCTGATTATCCTACAAACTATCACTCAGCTTATGCTTATTTTTTCTTGCAGTTATTTGCATAATGTCACCTCTAAAAGTTCAACTCTTTGGGTCACCGAACTAACAGAGGTCAAACGCTAGCTCTGAAATATTAAAATCTTATTTCCCCGGAAACTCTTATTCTTCTTTACCAGCCAACAGTAGATCCTTAAGCCATTTCGGCAAACGGTTTACCTTCTTAAACTCTAGAATTTTCTTTGCTACTTCTGCAGCATCTTCTTCCCGCCAGAAGCGATTCTTTTGATAACAATCCTGGCTGCAGAACTTTCGTCCGTTAACCCCTAAGGATTTAAAACCTTTTCCACAATACTCACAAGTAAGAGTATAGGACCTCCGGTGAATTTTTTCCCACTTATATTTACAGCTCAGTGAGCAGTATTTCTTCTTTCGCCCAACTTCATTTTGCTTAATCTCCGAACCACAGTTAAGACAGAGAATATGCAGAAACTCATCCTGCATCACATCTTGGTATTCTGCAACTAACTCTATTCCACTACCACCTAAACCATTTCTTAAACAATAACCTCTAACCGAGTCTCGTGACAGCCCTACTTCATCTGCGACTTTTTTATAGCCAAGCCCTTGATATCGCAGCATTTTAATTTTTTGCCTTTGTTCCTCTGTCATGCCAATATCCCTCCTTGACAAGCATTCATCACTCAAAAAGCGATGGATGTCAAGAAGGGATTACCTTAAAAAGGCTAAACGTTATGTCAAATAGAACCTTATTTTTATAGTGAATCTATTACCACTAGGTGTCGTGTGTAAATTTCATCATTTGTTCTCATCTTTTCATACATGATTCTGCAAACCTTCGGCATCTTTTTTGCATACCAATACCAAGCTCTTTATGAATGTCACCTGAGACCAAATCCCAATACCTATCGAGCGCAGCTTTGCATCATTAATTAATCCATCTATTTATTGACGGACATCATTAGCTTATTAATACTATTTATGACAACACTTTACAATAAAAAGGACGCCAACCAAAGGTAAAAAACTCACCACAGTTGGCTAACAATAGTCTGTATTATACCCTCTCACCCTACTTGAAAAAACTAGTGATCTAGTACCTCATAGTCTGATATTGTCCACCTGATGCATAGTCACTTTATCTTAAAGCTACTTCGAGTAGTTTGACTTACACCATTAAATGTTAACATCAATCTAATCTTGTAGGCCTCCCCTGAAACCAGACGTGCCTTTGGTATAGTGTAGGAATAATTTTTCCCCTCATTGTTAACCCAAGACTCAAGGATTACACGTTGCCCATCTGAATCTTCTATTTCCAATTCCATGTATGGCCTTCCACGAACATCGTTCCATTCGAACTTCCACTTTAAAGTAAGATCGGCCAGTGGGAGTTCGAAATTCTCATCAGGGTATATAATAGTTGGTGCACGCAAAATATCATTATCCACTTTAATTATAGCCTGTTTGCCTGGTAGATTAACGGGTCTAACAGTCGTCCAATGCGGGTACATTCTTTCAACACCTAGTGGAGGAGTTGCAAACAAGTTAAATGCATATTCAGCCCCTCCGAGGAACATAGTAGCAGGGATTGTATAAGATCGGACATCTCCAAGATATGCTTCTATTATTGTTTCAGTCCCTTTGGAATAACCGTCTCCCGGTCTTATTAAGCTCAGGTAATAACCTTTCGCAGTCCCCTCCCATTGAACTGTAAGACTTTGCCTAAGGGGTAGCTGGATATTTCCCACTGGGTAGCGAAGCAGGGGTCTTTCAATGGTGTAAAGCCCATCTGGTGTTTTAATGGTTTCCCTCGTGTACACTGGCTCGTTATTCTTTGGCTGTGTTGTTTGAGATACACTTACCGGCGCTGTATCTACTATTGAGTTGGAAGTAATTTGTTCCGGTTTATTGTCTTCCACTTCACTAGGATTGTTAGTATTAGAATCAGGTTCCCCTATCTCCGCCTTTTCTTCAACATTTTCTGCCGGTTGCTCCTCAGTCTTACTAACAACTTGAGTACTTTTTGTAGGCAAACAACCTGTTATCAGCAACAAGAGCACAAGGATTAATCCTGCTAACTTAATTCGATGTGTACGCAAACCTATCTTGCTCCTTTCATACTAAATTTCGCTAGCAAGAAGGCTTTTCCTTTTACATATTACTTTACAATATATCCCACCACTAACTTTATAGGTACAAGCTTACTTATAGTCTTTAGAAGATTTTATCTTGTCCTGTTGTCTAAACTTAAATTCCTGAAAAGTCCTCACACTCTACCTTAAACCCATCAAGCAAACTTACAACCAACATGCCATCATAAACTGTTATCTTTTCAACTAGTTTAAAGTACAAATCTACTTCAAACTGGTCAATCAGCTTTGCCGCCTTGAATATCTCAATAAATCGCTTAGCAATAACTTTTTTCAGAGCATTATCACTCTCAATCTGCTCTTCCCACTTCTTCATAAAGTAAGCTCGATTCTCAACCACGGCATTAAACGCTCCAACAAAGGCCTGGTATAAAACCCTATCATCAATATGTCTGCTCTCGCATCCTTTTTTTCCCTTAACCCCATACTTTGTATTGCATCGCCAGACAACCCTTCTGAGCCTTTCATCCGTTGAGTTCCAAACCTTTCTGCCATAAGCCCTACCGCAAACTCCACAAGTAACTTTTCCTGCAAAGGGATTGTCACCAGAAGCATAATAAACCTTCTGGATCCCATGCTTCTCAGCGTATGCTCTCCGTCTCTCCATCTCAAGCTGGACTGCTTCCCAGGTTTCTTTATCGATAATGGCAGGATGACTGTTCTCGACGTAGTATTGAGGAACATCCCCATCGTTTTCAGCTCTCTTCTTTGAAAGAAAATCGACGGTGTAAGTCTTTTGAAGGAGGGCATCCCCCTTGTACTTTTCGTTACTCAGTATTTTGCGGATGCTGCTTTCGTACCACTTGTAGGTGCCATCCCATTTAGGAACCTTTTCGTTTTGAAGTTCTTTGGCTATCCCGTTGGGTGCTTTACCGTTAAGATAGTCATTATATATTCGTGTCACGATTTTGGCTTGCTTCTCATTAATAACCAACTCTCCGTTTTTATCCTTATCGTAACCCAGAAACTTAGTATGATTCACCATAACCTTGCCTTGTTCAAACCGTCTACGTAGGCCCCAGGTACAACTTTCAGAGGTCGACCGACTTTCTTCTTGCGCGAGCGAGCTGAGAATTGTAAGAAGCACCTCTCCCTTACCGTCTAGAGTATTAATATTTTCCTTTTCAAAGATGACTCCAATGCTCAACGCCTTAAGTAATCTAACGTAATTTAAAGTATCTAATGTATTCCTAGCAAACCTAGAAATAGATTTGGTTATAATCATATCAATTTTTCCGGCCTTGCAATCCTCAATCATTTTGTTAAACTGCTCACGCTTTTTGGTATTGGTACCGGATATTCCCTCATCGGCGTATATTCCGGCCATTTTGTAATCAGGATGGTTATTGATGTAACTGGTATAAAATCTCACCTGCGCTTCATAACTTTGTAACTGTTCGTCCTGGCTTGTAGAAACTCGGCAGTACGCCGCCATTCTCTTTTTCTGGGGTTCTAGGTTTTCCGCTAGACTGGTCCTGTTCTTTGCTGGAATAACGGTAATATTTCTTGCCATTCTTCATAACCTCCTTGATGATGGTTGGTCCCTGTATGTTAACTCTTGAAATAACGCTATCTTCAATAGACGTACCTGCGCATGCATCCTTACCGTTTTCAATATAATTGCTGCATTGCCATACAATCTTTCGGCAGGAATGTTTGCTGTTCCAAGTTCTTCGCCTTAAAGGTGATCCGCATTTACTGCAGAATAGTTTACCTGTTAAAGGGTAGCGATTTTGGGATTTCCCCGAACCTTTAACGTTCCCTTTCGCTTCAGCTCGCTTTTTCATTTCCTGCTGAACTTGCTCCCATACTTCCTTAGACAAAATAGGCGAGTGGTTGTCTTCGATGTAGAAGCTATCCATCTCGCCTTTATTTTTCTTCTTCAGTTTGCTGATATGGTTCTGGGTAAAGGTCTTTTGGAGTTTGACATCCCCCTTGTACTTTTCATTTCTGAGAATATCTAGGATGGTTGATTCATTCCATTTTGCACTGGTGATAGTTGGGATGCCTTCTGAATTAAACAACTTGGCTATTTTAAAGGCACCATATCCTGCCAAGTACTCAGTGTAAATTCGTTTTACAATTTCCGCCTCTTTACGGTTTATAATCAACTGACCGGTTTCATCCTTGTCATAGCCTAGAAAGCGCTGAGTATTTATGATAAGTTCCCCGTTCTCAAACTTCTTACGGTACCGCCATTTAACATTATCACTGACACTCTTACTTTCCTCTTGCGCAAATGAAGAGAGGACGGTAAGCATCAACTCACCGTCCCCTGATAGAGTGTGTATATTCTCTTTTTCGAATCTGACCTCAACACCAATGTCCTTAAGTTCTCTTACTGCCTGAAGCATGACCACTGTATTTCTGGTGAACCTTGAGATCGATTTCGTTAGGATTATGTCTATTTTTCCTTCTCGGCAGAGACCAAGCATTCGTTGAAACTCCGGTCGGTTATCCTTGGTTCCTGTCATCCCTTTGTCAGCGAAAACACCGACAAATTCGTAGTCTGGATTTGAAGAAATCAAGTTCTCGTAATAGGTTATTTGGTTTTCCAGCGATTCGCCTTGTTTGCCCTGATCCGTGGATACCCTTGCATAAGCACAGACACGTTTTTTGGAAGGATGCTTTTTTACGGTTGGTTCAATGATCCTTACTCGCATAAGGTTTAATCTCCTTTCTATCAATTTGACACTACCATTCATCACTCTGAAGTTGATAGAAGTCAAGCAGAAAAAGACCTCTTCCGGTATTCAGAAGAGGCTACTATGATAAAGCCTTTGAAAATATGCAGCTGTTCTGTGAATAGAAATCACCTTAGCCGACTACATCCTGCAAAATTGTCAATTATTTATCATGCATAAACTTACATAAATTTTGAACCGTCACTCTGCCCTATTAGGATACTCTTGAAAACTTTGTCCATATAACTTCCCATAATGCTGTGTCAAAATGTTTTGTTAAGAGATAAGCGGGTGATATTGCAAGCCCAAGCCAGGGGATCTGAATTAAACTAACAGGAGATATTGCAATCAAAAAAAGTATAGCCCCAACCATGCCTACTTTTACTGATATGCCCTTGTGGAGCATTAGTAGGCCAATAGTAGTTTCATAAATAACCAGTAACAAACCAAATATTGAAGGATTGATTGAGATAATATTTAAGCACAGTTCACGATATAGGGATATTAATGCATCCTGCCCATAGTCTACATATAAATGAGGGTTAAGTAACGTGATTGAACCATTTACCCCTATAGCCATAATTAAGAAGAATATGCCCAGAATGATTCGCGCTGCATTTGGTTTTTTCAGACTAATACCAATCATAATTAAAGAAAACAATATACCAGTTACTATCGGACCGAACATAACGGATCCTCCTTGAAGCTTTGCATTTTTTAACTTGTTTGCATAATTCCCTTTTCTTGGTGCATACATCGACGAAGAATTTACCTGTATTTACGCCCTAGTGTTCGATAATGACTGTTACGACATAGCACTAGTATTAAATACTAAATTTATAATCATATACGCTTCACGCAAAGCTGCCCCAGAAAGTATCAAGATAGCAATCCCTATTGCAGCCCATTGCTCTTTTGTAATAGGCACTCGTTCATCGTTAGGAACTGGTTTTGACTTAGAAAAGAAACTCTCTGATTTATTAACTGAGATTGAATTAGTAGCTACAGCTAATAGTACCCCTGCCATCATTTCATATGGTCCACTTCGCGAAAATACAGCCAATGTAGGAGCCATAGTTTTTTCTAAGGCAATAGAGAACGAGTTCGTACCTAAAGTTGCACCGTACATAATCATCCATGCTAGTGGCACTAGATATCCAAAGGGAAATTTATTTACACGCAAAATATAATTTCCGAAAATAATAAATGACGAGCCGATAAGATTTACACCAAAGATTTGCATGAATTCACGTCCCATTGTATCTGCTGCAGAATCTCCTGCTAATTTGGTAAAGATCGAAACTTCTCGTAAAACACCTTCAGGTATTAAGAAATAGGTTAAGGTCCAACTTATATACAATAATGCTAAACCCAAACTATATAGACTTATAAAACGAATAATTACTTTGTCGTGCCCCAAAAGTTTTATCAATTACCTCCTCCTTCACAATAAATTCCAGAAACCTATTCGCCATCGAGGAATAATTTTCCTTTATTTTGTTCCTTGAGTCTTATAATGACCGTTATGACAATAGCACCAGTCATTCCAGTCAATAAGGAATCTGGTGCTATTAAAACCTTACTGAGCAGTATTAAGCATTAGCAGAAATTTGATATCCCTCATTACTAGTACTAGTTTAATTATGATTAATTAATCCTGTAACCAATAGGCAGCATGTAACTTCTTATTAAGCAAGTATAATTATTACGATGTAAATAAATATCTTATGTTTACATCATAATAAGGAAAGCAAAGCGAAAATGGGAGTGAGTCTGTAATATGGAACAAGCAAACCAAAATCTATACGAGCAGGTCCCTTCGAGTCTGCTACAACATAATTTAGTTGATATTCCTCCGACGGTAGCCGAGATCAATCACCTTTGGTCAACTTACATGGCTGAAAGTATGGCATTGTGCTTTCAAAAACATATTGTTACTACAATAAAAGACCCTGATTACCTTAATGTTATCCAATCTGCATTGGAGCTTTCTAGCGAAAATATTACGCGGATTGAAAATATATTCAACTTAATTCAACACCCTATACCAGAAGCATTTGGAGAAAAGGATATCAATCCTACAGCTCCGAAATTATTTGATGAAACCTATTGGGTTTTGTACACAAAACTTATGACAAAGTACATTTTTCAAAATCATTATTTAGCCTATGCAGAATCAACACGTTCGGATATCCGACAGTTATTCTATACGTTTATTGACGGTTCTAGAGAAACCATCAAAAAGGCCGATGATGTTCTCCTAGCAAAAGGGGTCTATCCCAAAACACCGTATATTGCTGTCCCAGATAGAGTAGAATTCGTTCATGACAAGGCCTATTATGGTTCTTTTTTTAGTACAAATAGAACTTTAAACGCCTTAGAAATTAGCAATATATTAGCTATCTTGGAAATTAAAGTGATATACAAAGCATTGAAATTGGGATTTGCTCAAGTAGTAAATTCTGAGGAAATTAGGGATTTTTTCAACGAAGGTGCAAAATTAGCCGAGAAACATATTAATATACTTCGTCCGATCTTAGAACAGGATGGTTTACCTAGTCCCGAAATATTAGATTATCGTGTTACTGACTCAAGAGAGTCACCATTTAGTGACCGGTTAATTTTATTCCATGCCACAACAATAGTTGCCCATATCCTTAACGCTTTAGGCACAGGTCTGTCGAGAATGATGAGGAAAGATATTGTAGCAACTTATGCTAGACTAATAGCGGATATACTTAGAATCGCCAAGGATGGGGCAGATTTACTAATTAAGAACGGATGGCTTGAAAAAATTCCTGAAGCTGTTAATCGCAAAGTATTAACACACTGAACATCCTGCTACCTCTAACCATTACTAGAGACTTGTTTCCCGTTATCCAACTAGTGGCATATTATTATTCGCCTCAATATGTACCTACCCTTATTTAACACGCTTATCTCCTCATACCATTTCGTCATTTTGCCGTGAATCTGCTAGTCACCCAATTTCAGTTTACCTTTATAATAAGTCTCTTTGACATTTCTAGCTTTTTCCTTAGCCCAATTCTCCAACCCCATCTTCTTTATCAGACATAAATTGAACACTTTAGTATTATGCGGCTTCTGGGCTGCTTGATCAGCGTAGGGATGCAAGTAGTCACAGGGAAAATCAGAGCAATCGCAACAAAGGCTAATCCCCTTTTCTTGGATGCATTGATATACGTAACAAGGCTTATCTCGACCAATGGCGGCAATTACTCCAGCTTCGTTACGGCAGCCGTGGCAAACGGCTTTCTCTAGTGGAACATTAAGCCCAGCGGCAACCATCTCCCGCAGTTTTTCATTGCTATTTGCCAGATAAACGGGGCAATTAAAACAGTCCAATCCACAGGGTGCAGTCATGTTTTGATAGTCCATACTTACATACCTCCCTTGTTTTCGGAATATACTTCTCCATCAAGGAATAGTTTTCCTTTGTTTCGCGCTTGAGTCCGATAACTACAACTATGTAAAGTTAAAACCAAATCCAAACATCAAAAAACGCAAAAATCAGGCTTTACGACCGATCTATGCGTTTTCGTTCTTGCGTTATTTCGTGTTTTTAACAATAACAATGAACTTCCGATTACTCGTTATTGCTTCAATTATCTATGCTAATTAAGCCTTCAATATATTGATTTTATCGATTGGTGTCCATCCTGGGGGGACAGTATTGATCAGAACCATTAATGGACAAACGCATAAAATATAGCAGACAGGTTCCCACTCAAATAAGAAAAGGAAGTGTCGCTATGTATTGTTTTTTTGATGAAGAAACTCAAATCGCTATTTGCTATTTTCCAGATAAAATTTGCACTTATTATCCTGATGGCTCGGTTGAATGTGTTCCAAGAGCTTCTCGTGCTCAATGGGTTACACCAATGGTAGCTTTAATAGTTATAATAGTTGCTGCTTTACTTGGGTTTGGGTTAAGGCTTGGTACTCCCTGGCCATGGCAGTAATAAATACCCAAATTCGCAAGGTTGGTAAGAAGGAAAAAATCGAAAACCCTCATTTGCTTGAAAGCGTTTGGGGGTTTTTATCTAAATTAAATCTTATACAGAAACCACTTACACGTACCTATCTCATACTTAAGCTCAAACCGGTGCATCTGACCGTTAATATTGCTCTGGCACTCATAAACCTTCATACGATTCCCCGCAAGCTTTTCTTCAGAGATTCTAATAACCATCTCAACTTTCACGACATTACCATGATGCCGAAAGCGGATGGGTCGAGGCATGCCTGGAATATCAAACCAAGCAATCATTTCGATAGGATCCATTACTATTCTCATATTAACCACACTTTGCCCAATCCCCGGTGATGCATTCCGTACAGCCACCCACATGAATGAGTTTATTCCGACATACTGGACATTGATTATGGGCAATTAACCACGCCTCACAGGGCTCAAGACAATAAGACTTTCGATTACAATTGGCGCAAACATCGTTCACTTAACCTACCCCCAGTACATGCATTTGGTTATACACCGAACCTATGTTCTATATTATAACCACATAGTGTAAGGATATCAATGGAATAGTTTGCCAAGGAACCATTTGCTAATGTATTCAGAATACTTAGATAATTATATGGAATTTTTAGAGGATTCTCCGTATTATAGAACGAAGTATTCTAGTGGTGCACACTAATAATTGGGTTCCCACCGATAAGTTTGGCTTCTACTTAAGTATAGGTCTTTCTCATTTAATATAGAAAAGGGATGATTTTCTTTGAGTAAAGATATTCTTTTGGTAGTAGATGATCATTATGGTGTACGTCAATTCCTGTCTGAATTTTTATCTCAGGAAGGTTTTCGCGTTAAAGAGGCATCCGATGGATATACAGCTCTACAAATTATTATAGAAGAGAAACCAAAACTGACATTCTTGGATTTAAAAATGCCTGGTTTAAGTGGAATCGAAACTCTAAACAAAATTAAACAACTTCGTCTCAAGACGCAAGTTGTCGTAATGAGTGGTTCTACTCAAGACAAAGCTCTCATGACTGCTATCCAGAAAGGCCATGTGAAATGCTTTTTTCCCAAACCTTTTGACCTTGAAGATTTGCGTTTCACTTTGCATTCTTTACTCTGTAGTTCTCATAAGGGTTCTAAGTTAAGACTAATGTAATCGCTATAATGGTTTTGCATGTCTATTTAGACATCTCCTCAAAATGTAAAAGCAGGCCTAGCTACCTGCTTCTTACTAACCCTATTATTTTAGACATGAATTATTTAATACTCTTGACAGAATACACGCTGGTGCAGCTCGATTGGAAGAGTAGTTGATTTGTTTTCAGCTTGCGGGTTCGATTCCCATCACCAGCTCCAACTAAACAACCAACGTTGGGTATATTTTTCATTTATGCGGTTCTTTGAATGTTATTGGTTATTCACTTCGCCAAAAATGTAGCAGGCCATAGTGACCTGCTTAAAATATTGCCCTATATAATAGGAAGGATTTTCAACCAACTGTATAGATACCTTTCTAGGTTCAGGTAAACTTATTTAACTTTCGCATTTGTCATCTTTTAGCGAAGATTATTTGTCTCGGATATATTCTACCGCATAACACTTGTCGTTAGAAATTATTAACTAACGTTGTTTTACCAAAAGTCATCCGCCCTCATAAATGTTAGCCTGGTTTTTATGAAAAAGGCGGATTGCTCCGCCTTCTCGGGATACTAGTTTGGGTTAAAAATTAATCTTTATGTTGTTGGCAGAATATTACCCACTGCACCTATTATACCAGTCAATGCATTAACTGATTGGGCAGCCTGGGTACCAGTTAACACTTGTTGAGATGTTAATCTGACACACGGCAATTCAAGTTGCAAGCTAATTCCTAATAGAACTATTGATATTGGACATGGAATAGAAATACACAGTATTTCATTACCAGTACAACAACCTTGTGGGCATTGACCTTGACCCGCCATCTAAGCCCCTCCTCTCTCTTGGGATACTATAATCTACGCAATGATAAGGACAAACGTGACAAGCTCTAGGGCTTTTCCATAATTTTCTAACACCACGCTGGATATTAACATATGCTAAAGTAGCGTTCAAGCGAGGAGGGAAATCGATGAATACTAGTTTTGGAAGTTCCGTGGTAAAAATCACTCGTGATATGTATAGACCATCATATATAGAAAGGCTTCAGGCTGATTTAAAATCGACAGTCTATAATGTTAAAAGAACCAGTTCTCTACTGCAGGTAGATAAACACTATAATAGTGAAAAAAACCTGTTTTGTATCGATATGCCTGAACCTCTTAGAATCACAATTCCGAGCTATGGGTTATCTGTTATTATTCCGAACCTCAAAGTAATAGTTGAGGATGATAACAAGAGGTCACAAAAGGACATTCATAATATTGCAACAGAATGGATAAACAAGATAGCTAATAACCCTTAAATTTATTTTAAACCATTTTGTTTACTATAATCTCTATATGTTAAACGGTCATGATAAAAGCGTAGTCATAATGTTGGACAAGGGGGTTGCCTTATAACGGTAGCTCCTTTTTAAACCTTTTGTTAAACTCTCATTATCGAAGAGAAACTAAACTAAGCAGGCCATAGTGACCTGCTTAAAATATTGCCCTATATAATAGGAAGTAATTTTTAACCTAGGTACTTTGCCACCTCAGCAGCGGTTTCATATTTGTCATTTCCACTCAGCAGCACTTCGTTAGGATGATGGGTCGTTGGTCCGCCGACAACGATCAGTTTCTGAGCGCCCTTGGCCTCGGCTGGCACTGAGAGATCTGCCGGACGAACAAAGATAGCACAGTTACCATTTTTCACAGCGACATCATAACCCGCCCAAAAATCCTCCTTCGTATATAACAACACTGCTACTTTCAACGCGTCACTTCCTCCTTGCAAATCCATAAATAGTCGATCCCAAGGAAATTCTGTTCCTGGACACCTTGATTTATTTATAGAATCAATCCTATGATGCCCGATAATAGTATCCTTCGTTACCGGTATCCCCAAAGTTCCAACTAACCATCGATGTAAAGCCAGTGTTGCCTTGTACTGCGCTTCCGGCATTACCTCTCCACTTTTTCCTTCGTGTTCAATTGAAACGGTGTAATAATTCGGATTAACTTCAGGAATAAGCAAAGGCCAATTCGGTTTATTGACGCTACCATTGGCCCATGCATGGTTTTTAAGATCGACATATTGATGGATTTCGCCGTTCTTACCCACTCCAAAATGGGAACTAACCTTACTTGCCGAATTTGCAAACCATGAATCGGTACCGGCTAAAGTACCTTCCATGATGTGATTTACAATCGCTATTGTTCTGTAACCTCTCGAGCTGCTGAAGTTTGGCGACCCTATCCACTTAATTGTTGGTTTATCCATTTTTATCGCTCCTCTCTTGCAGCTGCTCAAGCACCCTTTTAAGCGCGGACGGTAAAGGGACCCCTAGAATCCCTAAGTTTTCAGTTACACTAACACCTTCCCTTGCAACATAAAAGTAAATTGCCATCGTGCGCAAAATCGGCTCGGGATTACCCATCATCTGATCAAGTAGGACCGCCATGGCGATGACGGCAAGAATGGCACCCTTTCGGATGCCACCCCACCACATAACTTCTGAGTTTACGTTTTTAAGCTTAATAGCCCCCAAGAAGCCGGTTGTGTAATCTAAGATCATCAACACAACAAGCACATTCAATGCAGCATCCCACCCTCCCAACCATGCGCTCACGATGGTTCCTCCGATGGCTACAACAGTGTTCAGGCTAAATTCTTTTATATTCACGCTTCACCCTCCTCATTTTGGGCATAAAAATAACGCCCTACATACGGCGTTTTCTTTAAATTAGTAAGCGCTTGCCAGTTTGGTAGGCTAATTATGCAGTGTAGGCATCTCCAGTAATTAATGTGTACTCATTAGAGGTAATCTTCCCAAAAGAAACGTACCGTGCAACCTGATTCTTTGTTGCCCAGCCCTTATCGTAATACATTTTAATACGCTCAAAATCAGTCATTCTTACAGTCCTCCCATCAATAATCTTAAGTCGATATCAACCAACTGTTGTCCAAGTATCTGATTCTCCTGCTGAAGTTCTAGGATTTGGAGTTCCTTCTCGACTAGCTGTTGGCCCAGGAGGTCAATTTCAGTAGGATGTTTCACGAGCGGTTGAGGATTATCTACCCTATCAAATTCGTCATACTCGAATTCAGTTATAGCAACTAAGCCCTCTGTGTCGGGTAGGGATTCTTCGCTCTTAAAGGCCATATCGTTGCCGACATACTTGGGGTTTTGGATAAATCCCATACCAAAGGGATATTGAAAAGTACCGTCATTATGCTTTAAGGCATATATATAAAAAAACATCCTAATACACCCCTATATATTTATTTTGGCTGAAAAGTACATATCATGGGCTTGGTATATCAGATAAAATAGTCCCGGAGTCCCTGAATAGATAAAACCTACTATCCATTTTAAAAAGGTTGTATCTATATAATGAGTCGTTAATAGAACTCCTGAGGTATTATATTTGGTAATCCTATATCCGCCATTAGGAGAGCTAATTAGGATGTAGATATAGGTTCCGTCAGTCGAAACGAACGTAGGCGCTTGGGGTTGACCGGGATAAATTGTGGCAATTAAAGTGGGTGTCACTGTACCCCAGGTGGCACGATAAAGTTTCGTTGACCAATCAGCATTAACACCGTACCATACAATATAAATTTGCCCACCTATAATAAGTGGATAAGTTCTACCGCCATTCAAATAGATAGTGCCAGAGGTAGTAGTGGGGGTGGTGCTAGGGTTTAATGCAGAGAATAAAACCTTATGAAGTACGGAACTTGGGTTTATAAAGTATACATAACCATCTTCGGAGTTATAAAAAGCATGCTGTCCTCCAAAAGGGCTTTTGAAGGGGGATAGTGAGCCAGATTCCCTGTTTGTTACATCATTGGATTTTACGACATTATTACCCGTTTCAGAAGCGTATAATATCCCATCCTTCAAAGGACTAGTAAAGGGCCAATGAGTATTTGACCAGTTACCCAATACCTTATTGTCATAAGGTAGCCCTTTATCAGTACGTCTAAAAAGTATGGATGATTCCAACGTAGATCCGTCATCCATTTTTACATTAACAGCCTTAGTTATGGGAAAGTAATCGTCAAAATTCCCGTCAGCTAGTTTTCTTCGCATTTGCAGATTTTTCTCAGCCATGACCTACCTCCTTTATAATTCTTGGTACCACCAATCTCCAGTGTTAAGTGTCGGCTCCGTGGGACTTGGAATAATATTTAGGCCTGCCCCGGCCCCGATATCGTTCTCAAGCTGTGATAGCTTTGTTGGCAGACGTACTGCAATAGCTTGTGCAACCCTCAAAGCGGTCCACAGTCTATTCGTTGTCGCCGTCCCAGCTTCTGCCTCTGCCTGAGATACCGTACTCCAGGTAGAAGTGTGAGCCATGGTTCGAGTTACCCCATTTATTCTGGCTATTATGGAGGATGTAGTGGTCCAGATATCCCCGTTGACTAGGGTCGTTGGAGTAGTACCATGGGGAATATTCAGGGGTGCCCCATCAACGGTACTGGCCGGTAATCCGAGCTTTCCGCCCATGGTATCCCCGGACTTATCCACCTTGGTGGATGGGTTGAAATTATCCTCTTTCCAAACCTTAAAGCTGTTATACGACAAGTCTGGACCTATCCCGAATAGCTTCATTTTATCACCTCCCCTATCCGGTAACCGTTACTCGATACTGGTTTAAGCTGGGTGCCGAGGGAAAGGATATCCTAAGAGTATTAGCGTCTATGGTCTGAGCTTCTACCAGCACCATGGACCCCGTTGATGTTTCTCGGATATTGAAGGTGGTATCAAGAGTACCTAAGCCATGGGCGATATTAAAGACCGTAGCTACTCCGTCACCGATATTGGCAGCCCCCTTCTTGGCAATACTGTTATCCGTGACGAATTTGGCGAATGCTTGGTTTGTCCTCTGAGGAGTCATGAACTTGGCCGTCGATGTTCCGGCCTCTGCTTCGGCCTGCGTTGCGGTATCGATGTTGTGGGTATGGCTGGTGGAGGTAACGGCGTTTGTAGTGGTTGGGCTTAGAGTTCCTGGAGTTCCCATGGTTACGGTCCTATTTGCCGTTAGGTCTCCGCCCCCTGTTAGCCCGTTCCCAGCTGTGATTGTCCTGGTAGCTGGGGCCTGTTGTACGTCATCTACAGTACTCAACCCCACGTCTGATTTCGTGAGAGTTACAGCCCCCGTTCTGCCTGCTACGGAATCCACAGATTGTAGGGCCAGGATGGCTTCTTTCGTCCGTAATGGGGTCATATATTCCGTGTTAACCGTCCCAGCTTCTGCCTCCAGTTGAGTAGCAATCCCGTAGTTTGAAACGCTTCCTAAACCTACCTGAGATTTCGTAACGGCATGGGGGTTCGTGGTCAGGTTGGCGTGTGCATCGACTTTCGCCTGAGCTCCAGCTGGGGTCTCCTTGGTTCCAACTAAATCCGTTAAGGTAATGGCAAAGTTAGGGTCATCCCCTATGGCTGCAGCTAGCTCGTTGAGGGTGTCCAGAGTCGCCGGGGATGAATCAACTAATGCGGCTACCTTCGTGTCCGTATACGAGTTAGCACTTGAGAGGGCAGCATCTGCTTTAGCTTGAGCTCCTGAGGGAGTTTCTTTGGCATTCCAGGTGTTCTTCTCGGTATCCGTTACAAACCTGTTGGAAGCGTCTTGAGTGATTATGGATGGGGGATGATTTGCCGGGTGTGTATAAGCGTTGGCCCCCGTAGCAATACCCGCTAGCTTTGTCTTCTCTGTTGCCGTGAATGCCTTATTGGTTGTTCCATCCACGATGATATCCGCGCTATGGGTAGACGGATGTGAATAGTTGTTTGCGTTAGCAGCTATACCATTCAGTTTGGATTTATCAGCCGGACTCATGAGGCCATCCTGAGTGGTGGTAGCGTTTGGTATCGGATCCGCCCCGGTACTAAGGTGCTCATTAGCGTGGTAGGGAAATGGATGGGAGTTAAGAATCTCAATATACTCCACCAAAATCTCAGTACCCTCGTCTAATCCCCCCGTAATTTGGAAGCTCGTGGTTGACGATTCGATTAAAGCGGCGTTATCCTGCTTCTGCCCGAACATATACCAAAAGAGTGAGTTCGTTCCGGGTTTATAGGACCCCTTAGTCAAGTTAAACGTGACCTGTCCGAGTCCCACAGTGAACAACTCCTGTTTAATTAGAAAGCTGGAGGGGTTATCATTGGCGCTCAGTATGCCATCGGTAATGGATAAGTTAGCTCCAACCTTAATACCTCCAAGAACAGTAGCAGAAGCTATAGGCAGATCCTGGCCTCCCATCTGGGTCCATACGCCCGTATCCTTCCAGATCTTTTTGGTATCCCTGGCAAAGAATACGATACCGCTATTCGAGGCTACAGGCCTCTCCGACTCCAGGCCTTCACGAAACTCAGGAGTGTTTCCCCCGTCTTTCACCGGGGTGAATCCAAGGGCAGTCGTGACGTTAGAGCTGGTGATCTCACTTCGTATGGTAGCGGAGGATTTATTGTCGACGGCACTTAACCCTACGTCAGTCTTAGTTAAGGTGCCCCACGACAGGCTTCCAGCGGTAGCTCCGGACTTCAGGACCTTACCGTTGTTAGTGGTACCCGTTGCAGGGACGTGTAAATTGCCGTCACCCGTGGGATGGGAGTAATTATTAGCATTCGTAGCTATTCCGTCAAGCTTAGTTTTTAAGGCGTTGGTGAATGCGACTTCCATAGCATTGAGAACGGCTGAATTAGAGTGGGAGTGTCGCTTGGTAAGGGCATCGGCAACATTGGCGCTTAGGTTATCGTCGTCTATCAGGGATGCGCATGCATTAATCAGGGTTACTATGCTAGCCCCAGTTAATACCTGTCCTAAGTTAAGCTTTATGGTACCATTCCAGCCGTAGAAGGTATTGTCAGCTGTGCTGTACCATAGTTGGCCTGGAACGGGACTAGCCGGATCAACTGCTAGGTTCTGTATCCTTGCGTTTTGTAATTCATTTTTTGCTAGATCTATATTAGTTAAGATCTGCAAGATATCTCCCCCTTAATTCAGGTAAGCCTTACCGCTAAACTCATAACTAAAGAATAGTTCAATGGTGTCATTAGATAGATATTTAACCTCCCCCACTAGGGTACTTCCAGCACTATCTACGACCGTTACCGACGGAAAAAGCCCCAGGCCATGGTTGATGGTCCATATCTGTGATGGGGATAGTTGTGTATGGATATACGTTGATGCTTGGGGAGCTTCGCTAGCTGTTATATATCCGACGTCGTTTTCAAGTTGTGAAGTTTTGGTCGGGATATTCTCAACAGCCAAGGTTGATTTCTCCACCAGCGGATTGTCCAATACTCGTTTAATTTTCTCAACAAGCGTCGGAACTTCGTTTCCGAAGGTTGCTTCAAGTTTAAAACCGTCGGGTTCATAAATCTCCTTTACTTCGGTGATCCGTGCATCCAACGTTACGCCCCATTTACGGTTCATGGCGGTGACGATGTCACCAAGATCCCAATCGACTTTGTAAGTGTAAGGACCCTTGGTCAAAATCTGATGATCGAACGTTTGGATTTCACTTAACTCAGAGAGTTTTTGCTGCCCTCGGAATGCAAGATCAGCGCCATCTTCGATGTCCCGTGCATCGATAAACGTCTCTAAACGCTCAAGACCAATAAGTCCGTTACCAACCTCTATGATCTGCCGTTCTTCTCCTTCACCTTGGCCTCCAACATAGCCGGTATTTCGATACCCAATATCGCTATCAATGAACGTCTGTGCTTTCACCGCGTCAAAATCCACCGCGAAGATCACTGGAGGATTTTCGGTTTGGCTAGCAGTAAGATCACGACCCTCGTACGTTTCAAATACCCACTGCTTACTGGCAATATCTAAAGTAACACCCCATCCCAATCCGCTAGAAAGCGATATAGCCTCTAGCTCACCATCCAACGTCTTGAGTCGGCTCAGATAAACAATGATAGGGCCTCTTGAACGGTTCGGAGCGATAACCAATGAGGGAATATTTCGCCTTACGTCAACCGGATTGACACAGTTCACACCTACATAATGTTTCATCCCTTCTTCTGCGTTAGTACTTATACGATCATAGGCCAGTCCGTCCGGTGGTAGAGTGATCCGTCTTCCGACCATCGAGGATATGGATGGCCCCTTTATTAGGATGACTTCTTCGCCGTTTTCTCCGACGGATAGTTCTCTGTGCAAAATAAAAGCCGCCTTATCTCCGGCGACCAGGATTCTTCCTTTTTGTAATTGTTCAGTGTTTGCTTTGGCTACTGAAATGTGTAGTTCAAAGTCTCCAGGTTTATGCCAACGTCGGGTCCAGATCAGGCTTTCATAGTCGTCAAGTTCCGAGTATAGATTAAAGTATGTGTCGATGATCCGGATCGGTTGCATTGTTACACCTCTTTAAACCAAATGTCGCCGGCAACAATTCCTGACGGTTCAGTCGGTCCTACTAAAACCCTTAAGCCAATATCATTTTGCCTTGAAGAGAACCACGTTTGCCAGTCGGCCTGGATGTTATCCCATTCACTATCCACTAAGGCCTTTTTATTAGCCCATTCAGAGTCAACAACCGATGTTTTCGATGCCCAGGCTGATTCAATTTGATCAAGCGTAGTGTTCCATACGTCCCACATTTCTTGGGCTGGGATGGTGATTAAACTAGATACTAGACCGCAATTGGCTGTTAGTCGCTCATCAGTGATATCTGAGGCAAGTATGGTCGTTGCACCCCTTCGGATCCGCGTCTGAGCTAAAGCAAGCTCTTTGACCGTGCTTGTTATCTCCAATGCAGGGACTTGGGGGGTACTAGAAAAGGATCCTTTCTTAACGACAACTGTAATTGTTCTTGCTACTTCATCAAAGCGCAGAACGGTTCGATCAATCCGATCCAACATGGAATCACTTGGGTCTAAAACTCTAATAAGATCTATATCGTTGTGATACATATAACCGCGAATAAAACCAAATCCTGGCTCTGTGATAATACTTAAATCACTTCCAGGTTTAACGTTCAAGCCGGCTTGACCATTCTCTGCATATAACCCATCCGACAAAAACCGGCTGAAATATTCCGCGTAGTCACTTGCAAGGTATAACCGTTCATCCCCCTCAGCGCTGTTAAAAAACCGATAATGCTCCACATTTCCACCCCCTAAATCCCGATATAACGGTTTCTATAGCTTACTAAGACGGCAGCCGGCTCGACTTGGTCGTCACTTGAATACTCTACAACATTGTCACCTACCTGCAGCGACCAAAACACACTTCCAAGATCGATCCAGTTAAACGCGTTGGTTCTAGCACCTAATTCATCCTCAATTTCCACTCGCTTTGCTCCGAAATCCGTTGTGATGATGAGTTTATCAGTGTTCAGCAGGGTCCGATTAACCTGAATGTATTCTCCGGTTGTTTGGTTCGTGATTCGAGGGTTCGTCGCTGGACCCTTAAACTCAATCCTCACCGGCGTTTCCACGTCGCCCTGGTTGATAATGTTGATTCTCTTAGGTCCTTTCGTGGCATAGATGGTCGGCAAGCGCAGAGGAAAGGTCATTCCTCCGATCCAAGTTACAATTTCATCCGTTTCAGTCTCAATATCCAGCCAAAAGGGCTTAGGACAAAGAAGTGTTATGAGAAAGACCTGATGGTTAACTGAGAAATTGCTTGGAAATGCCGGGGCCAGTTCTGTTTTACAGTCTATTTCTTTGACAACTGATCCTTTTTCATACCGAAGAATCCCGCCTAGCTTAGGGTTAAAGGCTTGCAGGAGTTGTCTTCGATAGGTATTCTCATCAGTCGCTAAGATAACACCTTCAATGGTTAGCTCCCGTTCGGCCAACGTTCCACCTGTCACCGTTGAACCATCTTGATAAGGCGCCTTTTGTCTCAGGATTTCATGTTGAACACTCCCTAGCCCGTCAAACCGGGTCACCAAGAGAGGGGCAGAGTCCCTAAGCTCGACACTCTGCCCGCGTTCGTTAGTGTAAGTTACGTTTGGCATGCTACCACTCCAGCGCCAGGCGTCTGCTGGCATTCTTTACTTGACGTGCCGTTTCTGACGGTGAAAGCGGAGTTGGAGACTCAATGGCGATATATTGGGTTATTCCGCTGGGCTTATCCTGGTTACCAGCCAGAACACCACGTGCAACCTCCTGAGCTGTTTTCAACACCAAATCTTCACTAGCTTCATGGTTATAAATCTTGGTGCCCCTTGGGAGGTTGTAGATTTCATAGCCCTTCTCATGAAGCGTCGTAAGTCCGCCAGGAAAGTAGTTCGTTCCGTTATAGTTATTGTCGACCTTATCATCCGAACCTGAACTGCCGGATGTCTTCGTGATAATCCAGCGGATAATTGGATTGTTAGTAAACCATTCTTTAAGCTTGTCCCACCCGGTTTTAATGGTACCGTCCTGCTCGTTGATCTGCTCCGCAACATCTTTGTTTTGTTGCTGAAGTTCATACACGACTTTTTCGTGCATATCTCTGGCTTTTGTTATCGATGCTTCTCTTGTTCTTTCCGCGGCCTGAATCATCTTCTTGGCTTGATCATCGGAGGTTATGACACCCTCATTTCGTTGCCTCGTAATGGATGCCACAACCTTTTCATACTGTTCATTAGCGAGATGTGTTGTTTCATCTCGCTGTTTCGCACTGTTTGCAATGACATCGGCTGCCTGCAGAGTCGTGATATCTTTGGCTTGAAGCTGCATGCGGGTGAGGATTGCCTTTTGTTCAGCTTCTGAATTCGTTAATGCCTCAATTGCTAATTGCTCCATCTCATCCTTGATCTTCTTAATTTGGTCTGCTTCTTCTTGAGTTATTGACCGATGATCGGCGGCAGCCTTTTCGTAGATTTCTTTGATTCTTGCTTGGAAGGAAGTTAGTTCATTATTCTTTGCCCCATGGGCTTGCTTCATCTTATCTAGAGCGTTTTGAGCTTCTTGCGAGTCCAAAAGGCCCTGATCAGCATAAAACTTTGTTAGATTAGCCAGATCCTCTTCGTAATGCTTATCCCTTCCCGCTTTAATATCTGCACCCATTTTCTCAAAGGTACCCACCATCTCGGCAGCCATCCCTTGGGTGATGGTTGTGTTATTTGCTTTGAATGACATAAGGGATGTACTTAGTTTTTTGTCCATATCCAAGTAAGACTCAACCGCTTTTTTAGTAGAGTCTGATACTTCATCGCCAAACAAATCCACGGTTGGAATAACTTCTTCATTTAGAGAACTTACTAAGGATCCTCCGATGGCAACCACAGCCGCAACTCCCGCTACAGCTATTCCAACCGGTCCGGTAAGTGCCGTCAACGCCGTACCTAGGGCTGGAAAAGCCGTCGTCAGAATACCAACTCCAGCGGCGCCTCCCGTAGCTGCGGCACTCACGGCACCGAGCGCCCCTGCTACACCACCTACAAGTGGTATGAGTGGTCCTAGTACTATCATCAAAGGTCCAATAGCAGCGGTAATCCCGATAATGGCAGGGACTGTCTTTTGGCCAGCTGGGGACAGCTCGCTAAACCACTCGGCCATGGATTTAATCGCTGGTGCTACGGTATTGGTCATAATATCTGCTAGAGGCAATAGCGCTGGTCCTATTGCAGCCTGCATTTCTCGAAGTGATTCGGTAAGTGCTCGCGCTGGATTCGTTTCGTAAGCTGCTTTTGAGGCATTCTCTGTGGCACCTTTGAACTCGCCAAGACCCTTCATCCCGTCTGCCATGGCCACGATGACTTTTGCCCGGACATCCTCCCATTGGGTCCCGAATAGAGCAACGCCTGCAATATTTTGTTCAACCGGATCTCTCATGGCTGCTAGTCCAGCAATAGTTGCCATAAATGCCTGTTGACCTTTTTCTCCGCCCGCAGAGATAGAACTTCCCATTTCTTTAGCCGATAGGCCAATAGCACTGAAACCTTCGGCGGTTGTCTTGCTGCCGTCTTGAGCTCGGATATTAAACTCCTTCACGGCATCTCCGACTTTGTCCATATTCCAAGCACCGGCCTGTGCACCAGAGATAAGGATACCCATCATTTGATCGGCAGCCATACCCATTGAGGCAAACTGGGGACTATATTCCCGCAAGGTATCGATGAGTTCGCCGGAATAATCTCCGCCTTTTTGAAAGCCCACGGTGATAAGGTCCATCGCCTCTTGCCCATTGATGCCAAATGCCTTCATGGCTACACCAGCAGCAGCGGTGACTTCTTTTATATCCTGATCAAATAAGTCGGCAATGGTCATTGCACCTTCGGCAATGTTTTGTAACTCTTCATCAGCCAATGCGCCCATAGTTAACCTAACGTCTTTGATTGCGTTGTTAACTTCCTCGATGTTTTCTCCAAAGCCATTCTTCCAGACGTCTTCTGCAGTGTCGCCTAAGTTTTCCGCTTCCTCAGCAGTTATACCAAGCTGTCCCTGTAACTTGTTTTGCGCATTTTCTGCGTCCACTGCCCCTTTGAGCATGACCGCACCCGCAGCCATGACAGGCGCTGTAATAACAACAGCCATCGTTTCGCCGATACCTTTTACTTTTTCGCCGACGTCACTTAATTTGTTGGCGTTACTCTCTGCAGTATCACCTAACTCGTTGATCTCGCTACTAGCACTTGCCACTTGCTCCTCAAAGCGTCTAAGTTGTTGCTCTGTGGCAGCAATTTCTCGTTGAAAGGCACGATACTCATCTTGACCAATATCCCCTCTTGCTAGCTGTTCATTGACTTGCTCCTGGGCAGCACGGAGACGGTCAAGCTTTTCCCGGGCATTGGCCACCGCATTGCCCAATAAGGTTTGTCTTTGGGTAAGTAATTCGGTATTCGTTGGATCAAATCTAAGTAGCCTTTCAACCTGTCTGAGTTCACCCTGAATGCCACGGCTTGATCTATTGACATCGGCCAAGGCCCTCGTTAGTCCAGTTGTTTCACCTTCGATTAAGACTGAAATTCCTTTAATAGTTGCTGCTATTTTAATCACCACCTTTATGACAAAAGAAAAACGCCGTTAAGGCGTTTGATATTACGAAAAAGTATTTGCTCTCTTTTAATTCTCCAAAGTAGATCTTAGATTTTCTAAAGAATATAAAATGACATAATCTCTAAAAGATTAGTCATTTTCCTAAACTGAAATTAGTGAAAATACGCTTGGGATTCCTTATCATCAATTTCATTGATATTCATCAATGAGGTTGGCAAGATATCTTCGGCGGAGATATTAGCAACAACTCGTCTTTCGTTGAAAAGTGATTGATCCCCAAAACTCACAATAGTCCAAGCAGCAACTAGTCCGGTGATTGCGTTGGTCAAAGTGTATGATAAAGTACTATTGCTGTCTTTGGGTGCAACTTTATTTTTTGCAAAACCACTTAATAGAGCATTTGTAATTCCTCCAGTAATCGAACCTAACATCACACCTTTTATAGGCCATTTTTTTAAGCCAACCTTAGTTAAGCTCCATACCATAAATATCCCATTCACTGCATTTAAACCAAACGTCATCCAAGCACCTAACAATTGTCCATTCCATTTTTTAGCCTGCCTATTACTCTTTACCCAAACGCCTGCAGCGGTACTCCAGTAATTTCGCTTTGAAATGTCCTGTTTGTAAGATGCATAATCAAATGCAGATTGAACTATAAACGAAAACACTCCTGCAATGATACCAAGCATCATACGATCTTTCGTTTTAGGAATGTTCATTTAAAACCTCCTCTTTAATTGAATTATTTAACCAACTAGTAGTTTGTTAATTAGTCTTTGTTAAACTTGCACTTTCCTTCCATGTAAGATTTTCTACAGTGTACATAACATGGTAATTTATAAAATATATGTTACTTAATTAAGTAAAAAAAATTGTTCTTTCTCATCGGAGCTTGGAATTAATTTGTTCGCTAAACAAAGCCTAACTAGATTAGACACTACATAATACTAATCCCTATAAAATGCATCAATGTCCTTCTGTGTGGCATCCCGTTCCTTGCTATCCCCGTCACCAGCATACGATTTAGAGTAAGCAAGTAAGTCGCATACTCTAAACTCATTGATTTCTGCAAAACTCAAGCCCGTTCGCTTACCTATGGCTAATAATTCTAGGTCTAATCGTTCTGGTACCCAACTATCCTTTGACTCTCCATCTTTTATTCTTCCCAAGAAAGCCATTGGCGACCTCCTCCATTGAGGCCGCGAGAAAGGTTGGTTCGGTTAAATCAATAGTCTCAAAAGACACGAGCCATCCTTCAAAGCTTGGAAACGGTTGAGGATAGGCATCCGCTTTTGCCATCGCCCAGGTAATCTGCAGCAAAAAAACGGTATCAAGTTTCGAAGAATCCTTCTCGATCCCTTTCATTTTGGTTAAATCACCCAAAAGATCCGAATGGAATTCTTGTTTGTAATACAAGAGGGCCAGAGGTGTTGCTCTGACCCTTACTTTCGTCTCGCCGATCATTAGCTCTTTCATTGGGATCCTCCTTAGGCTGCAGCCGGTATCGTAACTGCTGTAAAGAATGCGTTATAGGCTGTGGCATTTGTTACGGAGAGTTCCATCGTACCCTTAACGACGTTTTTACCTCCGATTTCCATCGGTTTAATTACCAATGAAAGAACATCCGTTGCCGGTTCGATGGAATCTCCATTCGTTTTATGCTCTTTGGACGGACGGCTAGCAGTACAATCAAAATATACGAAACGCCGATTCTTCTGATCCCCTAAGACTTGACCTAAGAGGGCGAAAGGCTTAGGAATTGCGTTGGCAATTTCAACGAGCATTCCGTTGCTGTCAATTTCCCAGCCTAGCATTTCCGCAAGCACAGCATCGGGAACCAATGCCATTTCTAGGTCTGCTTTATAACCGTTATTGCTGGTGCTCACATAATAGGACCCATTGTCTGCATAGAACGTGCTGTCTTTTCCTTCAGCTTTCGGCTTAAAGCTAACCGCGCCAGGTATGGCAATGGGAGCTTCCCAAGCTGGTTGAGTTACATTTATAAGGTCTTTAAAGGCGATATGGACTTTCTCGAGACCAAAGGTTACTTTATTTTCCATGGTTATCCTCCCATCAGCTGAATTCTATAGATCACTTGATATAAATCCTCCGATTCTATCTTTGCCTCGTTTTTGGAATAAGTCAGGCGTAATTCTTTTAACTTATCCTGGACTAACGTTTCCTTGGCTAAATCTTTCTTGTCCGTGTAAAGCTCTATATTGTAATTACCAATATCAACATAGTTTTGGTTGTCAGCTCTGAGATCATCATCATCCGTGAATTGATACGTAATAAACGGTGGAGGTGGGGCGGGGTTCTCAAGGGTTGACTTAAATTCGCTATAGGCTATCGGCATGCCCAAGCTTTTTAATGCTGTTACTAATTCAACTTGAGTCATATTACCCACCATTCCTTATAATCCGTTCAATGTTTCTTACCATCTGAGGGGCATACTTATCGTGCGCAGGCCCAAGATGAGGATAAGCCTGAACTCTACCGCCCCCTCGTTTGGCATGTCCAAATTCAAGCAAGTGGACGAGACGATAGTATTTCTTGTTCCAGATTACATATCGTTGATGACCCGAAAGAGACTTGTCCGTCTTCACAAAGCTGGCGGCATATTTCCCTTTTCGCTTTGGTGCCAGTCTTTCCGTTTCAGCTAACACATTATCGGCGATAGTCCCAACTTCTCTCTCGATTGAAACCGTAACGTCTTCTGTGTATTCGCGGATAGCATTTGCTAGTTCGTAGGCCAGTTGATCGATTCTAATGCTAGCCATCAGCAGCCACCCTTTCACAACTAAGGCGAATCTTTTCGCTACGGCCTTCTGTGCGGATGATGCGATAGGTGATGCCTTCGTGCTTAAGCTTCACTTCGCCTTGGTATTCCCGGGTGTACATTTCAAATCGTTTTTCTGGCCTTAAGCCTGCGACGGCTGCATTGTAAAACTCACCTGATCCCACCGAGAGCTCTTCGGCAAGGATCGATCGTTCCGTTATGGTTTCGATTGGATTCCCTATTTCATCCGTGTTGCGGTGATCAATCGTTACGCCGATTAACACTAACACTTGATCCATTCTACCCACTATCCACCATCTCCCTTAACCCATGGCCAGCTGACTTAGCAGCATGTGAAAGGCGGGAGAAAACTTAATCCCCCCGCCTTCTGAGTTCCATAGATCAGTAACACCCATGACCATGACGCCTACCGCTAAATCGTCAATCAACATCTCGTCGACTACTCCGGCTCGTTTCATGAAGGACTTTACAGCCAGAAGTTTTTGGGTCAAGACTCCGTCGAAGGCTGTGCTATCCGGTTGGATATTCAGACCGATCTTACATTCGATTAAGAGCTCGGCGTCTGTCATAGGATCACCTCATTCAAATTCGAATTTGGTACAAAAAAAATTAAGCCTTCTTGATCAGAAGGGCTCCATTTTTGTCCGATAATTTACCGTCAGCAATCATCGTCGATTTACTAATCCATTCATCCGTGTCTTCGTTGAAGTAGCGCTTAAAGGTCATCTGCATGTTGGTATTGACCATGTAGCTTTTCAACTTGCAGACGATACCGATAACGTCACCCATGAGAGCATCATCGATGGACGGCAAGTACTCTTCCACAGGGATTACTTCTTTACCCAGGAATCGTTCGACCTGAGTGCCATCGAGTCCATACGTGGTTCGAGCGACCGGCTGACCGTTAACGTCTACCATCCCGACGATATACTTGTTCCAGTCGGCATCATTCATAATAATGACGGCACCATTTCGATAACTCCGTGGTAGTTTGGCAAGAAGTGTGGTCCAAGTGTTGTATTCTCCAAGATCCGCTGCTGCAACCGTAACAATTTGCGCTGCGGGGATATCTGGATCCTTGGCGATACCGAGAGGTTGTCCAATACCAGGACCCGAAATGATGGCTTGTTCAAGGGCAACAATCATCGCCTCATAGATGTTGTCAGAAATCGCTGACTCAAAGGCCGGCAGAGCAACCGTTCCAGCCACAAGCTCAACAGCGACTCGGCATTGGAGCTTATGATACGAGAAAGAAATGCTTCCCGTGGTCTTTTTCTGTTTATCCGATACCGTCCCTGCGGTTGTCCAGGTAGCCACAGGTTTAAGTGCCGACGTTGGTTGCTCCACACCGCCTAGGATACTGGTCTTATTGATCTTTGACCAGATCGTTCCATAGTCTTTCATCTTCTCGATGATGTTATTGAGAATCGTGGTCGGAATGACGGTGCCAATATCACCCGTTCCCGTCGTGGCATCCGCGCGGAACTCTAGGACATCGGATTTAATACCCCTTTGGACATAATCCATGAAGGCGGAACGGTATTCATGAGTATCGTATTGATCGACGGAACGTTTTTCTTGGGGTTGGCCGCCTTCTGTGCCGTATGTGGCCAGGACATTGAACCTACCTACGGGCATGCTACGTTGTTCGCCGGTTGTCCCAGGTTTTGGCTCGCCTCGAAATTCAGGATCGGCAGCAGGTGGTGTTGGTTCGTCAGGGATCTCATCAAGCAGGCCGCGAAGCTCTGCAATTTCTGAGTTTAAGGTATCCATTTCTAATCCGATGGAACGAACCTCTGCGACATCGGTCGAGGCATTACTCCTTGTGGTTAGTTCAGCCTTTCTCGCTTCTTTCGCCGCCAGCATGGCTAATAGTTTCTTTTTCACGGTATCACCCTTGCCCTTTCATCCGGTTTTGATTTTTTAACTTCTCTAGTTCCAGTGCATGCTCGTTTTTGGATTGTTCGAACGCTCTTGACCGGGCATTATCCAATGCCTGCTTATCTACGCTATCCAGCGCGTCGTTTCGAGCCATTATGTTTGTCTCCACATATTGAGGGGACCACAATGCAGATATCTCATGAATCTTCTTGAACCTTAAGATCTCTCTGGTCGGCAGGTCGCTGTCGAGGTTGAACCACTTCTCTTCCTTGACGGAGAATGAAAAGCTCATCCCGGTGATGTCCTGCCGTTTAATCGCAGAATATAAGGCCTTCGCTTCAGCATTATTTTGAATGTCGAGCTTGGTCCTGAATTCCAAGCCTCGCTCGGTGACCATAAGTTGCATGGACGAATTGGCATTGTTATTCCGACTCCTGGCCAGTGGAATTGCTCGGCCATTATGGTGAATAAAAAATGGCACATCCTTTAAGTCTGCGCCATCAAGAGCTCCGCGTTTAATAACCTCTATAAACCAATTGCCTACATTCGTTTCAACCTCATAAGGGATCGCAAAGCCTTCGACGATAGCCTCTGGCTCGTCTTGACTCGGTTCCAAGGCTCTGATTTCTTGAACCTCATAGAACCGATTAAGCTTGTCTTCCCACCGTTCTTTTGTCTTCTGACCCAAGCCTTTAATCCCCCTTACTCTCTGTTTTTGCTTTCGACTGATTCATTTGGTACGCCGATATTAGGCTTTTATCAATATAGTTCAAGCTCTGCGTAATTCGTTCTCCGCCCGTAATCGGTGGGTATCCCAACAACGCTAACTTTTGGTTGTCCGATAGCAGCCCCTGTTCACCCGTGGTTTTCACAAGCTCAAGCTTGGACTTTGTGCTTAAGTACATCATGTCTCGCTGATAGAAGATGATTTCGTTTCCCACATCTAGCTCTCGTTGGGTAAACAACGTCTTCGAAAACGCTTGACCCAAACTAATGAGGATAGGCTCCAATTTCTTTTCATACCACGCTTGGTATTGCTCGTCCGTGAAGTCTCCCCTGAGGATACAGGCCGGAACACCAATGTAATTGAGGACTTTGTTTTCCAGGAATTCCATCGTATCCTAATCGATGAGCTTAGGGTCCGGGGTAATAGGTGTGTAATCGCCTTTGAGATCCATGGGCAAAATGCCGGTCTTGCCGCTGGCAATCTTAGCCTCAAACCGATCGCGCTCAGCCTGTTGTTTTTCGTCATCCAGCATGGTGTTGATTTTTAAAATACCTCGGACGGATAGGCTCGTCTTAATCGCCTTGCCGATTCCCTGAAGAACAATGTCATTGATGTCTAGAACTTTCAACAGTGCCGCGTTATCCGGCTGGCCGTTCCTACCTCCGCCCATGATTGAGTTAACACTGAACTTCTTTCGTAGATGAATTACATCCGAGTAAGCGAGGATGACATTATCTCCACTTTCGAAGCGTAGGTCAACGAAGAGTTTGCCGGTGGAGTCCTGAACAAAATCCACTTGTCTAGGGTCTAAGGGGAAGAACGCGGCGTAATTAATATAGGGCTTTCCTTGGCTGTCGAAGTTCGTCTCATAGACTGGATAAATAAAGGCATTACAGTTCATCTCAAGGATCCAGATGATTTTTTCGAGGAAGTCTTTGGTGGTCATGAGTTCATTCGGGGCAAATTTAAACAGCCTATTAAGGCTGCTACTCACGGTTGTCTGCATTCCGTTTTTATCGGTTCGGATGTGACGGGGCATCAGCTTGGAACATTCGGTGGCAATGACATCGATACAGGTTTGGACCACATCGGAGGCATAGATGTTTTGACCGAACTGGCTGAAGATGGGATACCCTCCATCCAGGAATTTGGCGTATTGCATCTGCCGTCTGTCTGGCTTCGAGGTAAATATGTTTTTTATGAAATCGGTAAGGGCCACTGATTCACCACCCTTCTATTCCCTTCATGCGGTCGTTCGTTTAACTAGTTCTAAGAAGTCCGTCCGATTGTCTATATAAATCCGATAGGCAATGATCATGGTCACTGCACCGTCAATCTTGTTGTCTTCTTTGCCCTGAACTTTCATGGGCATGATTTCGGCTTTGGAGTTGATATTCATTGCTGTATTCTCTAGACACATTTTATCGATAGGATCATTGTTGTAATTGATAAGTTTACTCTTCAAGTCAGTTTCAACCAGGCTCATGGGTTCTGACATGCTGCCCCAATCCTGGGCTACCCTTTGACAATCGAAGCCATAAGACTCCATTTCTTTGACCCAGTAAATGGCGGACCATTTATCGTAGCCGATCTTAAAGAAGCGGATCCCAAACTCTTTATGAAGTTTGACAAACCAGGCGGTCACGTGCCTGAAGTCATTTTCGTTTCCATCGGATACGACAAGACGTCGTTCCCTCACCCATAGCTCATAACGCTTGCGCTCTTTTTCAGATAAACCTTCCAACTTCGTCTGCGGAATGAAGTACTGCTGGAGCATGTATTTTTTACTGGAGCCCGGTTTCATTAGTAAGGCTCTCGCGCTGGATAGGTCTCCTGTTTTAGACAAGTCAACCGCTCCAATAGCAAAACAGTTTCTGAACTCCTCCATATCGAAGGTCTCAGGATTGTTAATATCCTCCGGTGTAAGCCAAGCTGAAGCATTGTTTTGTTTAATATTAAAGTCCTTGGAGAGGACAAAGACACGCATCTTTTGACTGGTCTGAGCTTCCTCAATCATTTTCCGTAGAAAGCTCCATTTTTTAATGGTTCCAACGCCGGGATTACTTTTGACCCAGGTTGTTTCGTCTTGCCAAACTTCGCTTTCACTGTCTTGGGTATACAACCAGATTAACCAACGAGGACGTTCCAGCTCTCCGGCTAAAACCTGACGCGCTTCTTTGAGTCGTTCATCCAGATAACCTTCATTGACCATGCCTTCCGTGGTCAACTCGAAATACAAGGGTTCGTCTTGAGTGGAAAGCGCCTGCCGGATCGGCATAACTGAAGAGTTATCCTTCATTTCATGTACTTCATCCACCGAACCAATGCCAATATTACGCCCTTCCTTGGCGCCTGTTTTGGCAGATATTTTGCGGATGCAGCCTTTATTTCTATAGGAGAACTTGCCGTTGTGTCTCGCTTTCTGGGGATTGCCAAAGAATATACCTTTGATATTCTTGCGAGTTACACTGGTCAGCGCCTTGCTCTCTTCCCGCATAGCATTAATCGCCTGAAACATCAGATCAGCCTGTTCATTCGTAGTCATTGCTGGAGCAAAGTATCTTTAGCCCAAGTGGGCCACAAAAGAAATCTGCTAGATTCAGCGCAGATACCAACGGGGTTTTCCCATTTTTTCTTGATACTAGAAATAAGACATCCTGATAAAGGCGAATATATCTGCCAATTTCGTTATCAAATATTTTAAAACTGTATATTGCTTCTATAAATGCTTTTTGAAAAAGCATAAGAATAAAAGGTTTACCAGCAAATGGTGCTTCAAAATGCCTGCACTGAGTTTCGATGAAGCGAACTCTTTTGTTGGAATCCGCGAAATCAACCATTATATTTGGATCTTCAAAGTGCTTAAGCAAAACATCCAGCATTTGCATTAACTCATGACCGATGATGATCTCTCCGCCTTTACATTTGTAGATGTATTCAAGGAGGAATGAATTCTGATACTTATTTCTTAATTCGTCAAGCATGACTACGACATCACCACCTTTTATAAATGAAAAAACAGTGCATTGCGCACCATTTTAAACATTACTCATTTTCAAATAGTCTTCGTGATACATCCATCGTAATGGCTCATTTGTTTCGGGGTGCTTACCTGCCGACTTACGCCTACCCCTGCAACAATTTACAATAGTAGAGTGAGAGATTTCGAAAAATTTACTAGCATCATTTACAAGCGTAAATACTCTCCCTGTGTTTAGATTTACTACTGAATGCGCACCTGGATTATTCTCACCTAATTTAGATAATCCAATCTTTTTCCTAGATTCTTCAGAATGGCTTTTGCCGTACATAGGGTTATTACGCCCGCTAACCGCCATACTTATCTTCTTACGTGCATCTTCAGAAAAATACCTTCCCCTACTTCGTTCCCCAATTTTAGATCGTGTAGAATCAGAGTGGCATTTACCGCACATAGGATTATTCTTACCTCTAAAATCTGCATGGTTTGCGCTCATCTTTGCCTTGCTTTCTTCCGAATGCAAACTGGTATCTCCACCTGACTTAATGTTATACCCAAACTGCCTATTTATCGTTTTATACATAGCTATTAGATCAAGCTCAAGTCTTTCTGCAGATTCCTTTGGTATTCCACTTGAAATTATTTCATGCGTAAAATTATCCCACCCATATTCTTCAATGTCACTATTGAAGTATTGGTTATTAATATAACCTCTTCCGTCTCTCCATCTCTCTTTAGTATGAGTACTTGTGATTCCAAAGTATTTCTTTCCATTGATTTTATTTGTATGTGCATATACCGCATATTTACGCATACTCTCCAAGATATCAAATCCCCCCCCTACGTTTCTTCTCCTATTAGCACACGGAAAAGACGAGCCCATAGAGGAAGCCAGCCGCCCTTTATATCCGGTTGTTTATGCCGGAAAGATAAATTGAGATATTAAGACCCAGATTCAAGTTAACAGAGGCTTGAATTATTCACATAACCTTATTTCTTTTGGATTTTTTATTTATTGATATTCCTCTTATTCAAACTCATCCAAACCGTCATCCTCTTCGATGAGGTTCTTCATCAGCACCCCATTCAGAGTTTTGATGACTACGGCATAGGTATTCACATTCTTTAAGTACTGCTTGGCAGTTTCGACCGGCTTTTGAATCTCTGGATGCTGGGGGTGAAGCCTGACCATGCCAGTCTCAGTGATCGCCTGTTTAAGGACATGATTCTCCGCCTTGAGGAAAGCCGCATCCTCAATTAAACCTTCGATAAGTTTACGTTTGGAGTCTTCGACATCATGAAAAATCTCCGTTAACTTATCCAATTCTTTTTGTTGGACTTCCAGTTTTGTCATTTTTCCCAAAACCTCCTGGGATTTTCAAAATTCTTGGCATGCGTGAAAGATGCCTCCCCCTACCCGGTTCCCTTTTGAAGGGCTTTCAAGTGCTATGGGGGGGGATGGTCAGTTCGTGTGCTGCAGGAACCACTTGTCGATGTAACCCGTCCATTCTGCCTCATGCTTTTTTCGGATCGGATCGGTCTTTAATCGCTCGAGGCATTGGTCTTTACTAGCCTCTATAAAGACCAACTCTGCTCCGAGATCGTCGGCCAACTTCTCACGTTTGTATTTGTCAGGGTATCCGCCAAGGATCCAGGCTCTGTCCCAGCGTCCGAAGCGCGTGCGAATGTTGTCAAGGAGCTGGCTGTGTACGACTCTTACATTCTTCAGCAGGCTGTCCGGTTTGCTGTACCAGGGCTGTCCGGAGATCGCGGTGTAGATGGCATCAATATCGACGATCAAATCCCCTGGCCACATCCGATCCTGGGTGTAGGTTTTCTTACCTGCTAATGGCGGACCGTAAACCATAAAAACAGCGCGAACCAGTTTGGCAGCGCTTCGTTTGTGTATAGAGTTATGGCAGCCGTGATGGACAACCATTATATTTGTTGGGTTAAGAGCAATCGTTACATCTTCGTAGTTATCCGGAGTGAGTTCGGTCTTATGGTGCAATGTTAGTTCCTTAGACTGGGCAACTCGTTCACCACAGTATTCACAGCGTAACCCGCGCTCGTTGAGAATAAGTAATCTGAAGTTTCGCCAGGCGTCTGAGGCATAGAAGGTTTGCAGGACAGAATACTTAGCCAAGGCTCACCCTCCAATTCGCTGAGCTTTCTGCCCGGTAAGTTCTTCGTATCTGTGCACGATGACATCGCAGTATTTTGGGTCCATCTCCATGGTGTAGCAACTCCGCCCGTTTTGTTCGCAGGCCATTAAGGTGCTGCCGCTGCCACCAAAGGGGTCGAGCACAATATCTCCTTCCTTGCTAGAGTTAGCGATGAAATAACCGCAAAGTCCAACCGGTTTCATGGTCGGATGGTCAGCGTTTCGTTGTGGTTTATCGTATTTGATCAAGGTGGTCTGCTTACGATCTCCATACCAAACATGGCTTGCTCCGTCCTTCCAACCGTAGAGAATGGGCTCATGCTGCCATTGATAATCCTGCCGACCCAGTACCAGAGAATTCTTAGCCCATACCAAACACTGGCGCAAAGAATATCCAGCCAGTTTGAAAGCATTCCGGAAGTTGTACCCTTCGCTATCTGCATGAAAGACATAAATCGCTGCCCCCTTTTTGGAGTGCTCGTGCATCCTGGTGAAAGCGTCCGTTAAAAACTGCAAGAACTTGTCGTCGTTCATTTTGTCGTTTTGGATTTTAAGTTTATCTTTAGTTCCCCCCTCATAATCGACATTGTACGGAGGATCTGTTAGGACCAAGTCAGCCTGCTGGTTGTCCATCAGTTTGTCCATGTCTGAAGGTTTGGTGCTGTCGCCGCAAGCCAAGCGGTGGTGGCCCAGGAGCCAAACGTCGCCGTTCTGGGTGACAGGATCGTCTATTTCGTCGAGGGCTTCCTCAAGATCAAAATCGTCATCGGCGACCTCAGTCTCTGGAGGTTCAAAGTCAAAGAGAGTCATATCGAAGTCGATACCTTTGAGCTCAACCTCAAGTTTCTCAAAATCCCACTCGGCATATTCGGCGGTCTTGTTATCCGCTAGACGAAAGGCTTTGATTTGGTCTTCGGTTAGGTCATCTGCTCTAAGGCAGGGAATGGTTTTGAGTCCAAGCTTTTTAGCAGCTTTAACCCGAGTGTGACCACAAACAATGACGTTTTCCGCATCGATAATGACCGGGATTTTAAAACCAAATTCCTGAATTGAGTGGGCCACTACCTCGACGGCTGAGTCATTTTTTCTGGGGTTGTTCTCGTAGGGTATAAGCTCACCTATCGGGAGTTCTGTGATGATCAAAATGCTTTCATCTCCTCTATCTTCTTCCGGAGTTCAAGAAATTCGCGCTCCATGTCGAGCTTCATGGGGTTATCGCTCCAGTTGCCACGGTCTTTGTTTTTCAATAGGATGCTGCATGCAGCAACATCGGGCGGATAATATCGTTTGATATGCTCTTGGTACTTGACCTCTTTACCGTTTTCAACTTTGATATAGGTTTTGGTCTCCGTGTGTTCGAACCCCCGGGCTCTTTTGGCCAGTGCGTTTTCAATCTCTGCAATAAAGGGCAATTTCCCTTTTTTAAGGGCTTCTTTTATTTCCGGGTGTTTTAGTTTGTATTCCTCTAGGGTACTCTGGTGGATCCCCAGGTTTTTGGCGATCTGATGCTCGGTAAGCCCATCGCGGGCCCACTTCTCGACCAGGATAAGTCGGTCCTTAACCTGAGGCCATTTGCTCTTAGCAATGGTCTCCCGCCTCCTTTTTTCATCGCTCCGCTCCCGCCCCTGCGTCTTTGTCCGCGATGTACTTTACCCACTCATCCTTAGAATTGGACAAGAAAAAAGGACTCTCTATTTGGAAAGTCCCTAAGTCAGTTTATATGTTACTTATCGTTGACCCGTCATGATGAACTCCGCATACTCTTTCTTATGCTCTTCAAGGAAAATCACCAACTCATAGAAATCTTTCTGATAACCTTCCCGCTGGACGCCTACGGTATCAAGCATGTTAACCTTCCCTTCGCAGCGGATGGTTAGAATCTGTTCCATCAGACGATCGGTTATGAAACCCTCTTCTGCAAAGTAGGCGGTGTACCGTGCGTAATCGTAGCCTTCGCTTTCAACAAGGACCCCCTCTTTGGCTCCCTTAGCCTTGACCAGAAGGCAGTGCCAAACCTCGTTGCCATCAACCCACATCTTGCCTTTATGCCGAGCGATAAACTCGTAGTCGCCTAGTAGATTCTTGGTAAAGTCCTCATATTCCGCTGGCTCTAGTTCGACCGTTTCTTCGATGATGAACTCGTAACCCATGTCCCTGCCGACAATCTCTTTTAGATCTTCGATCGTACCAAACTTTCTCGCAAAGTGCACTCCCATTATGCTCGACCCCCTTTAACCTGACTTGTCGAATCGTTCTTTCGTGAAGGTTGGTCTCTGAAAGCACTATTACCTGAGAGGTTTGCAAGCAGCACCTTACGGGTGGATTTGTACTCTCCGCCAATCATTCCGAGTCTTAATAGCCATGTGCGGAATGAGAACTTGGGATTATCTGTGATGGTTGGCTTCATCGAAGCGTGTTTTAGAGTTTGGGCGTTTTTATTGATAAGGGTGACTAAATCTGTGTAGGCTTTTAGTCTATCCGGCTCTAGTTCACCTTCGAAGAATTTAAACGTGATGGTTTTATTATCAAAGTCAAAGCCTATTCCCGGGCATTTTTCAGGCCCGATTTCAAGAACAATAGACTCAAAATCTTCGATGATCGCGATGACTTTTTCGTTAATGGCTTTAGCAAAGTCCTGATCAATAATTGCATGTTTTAAGTCTAAGGATTGTTGGATTAGGCTTTGTTTGCTGGCAATCATGTTGACTAAATTTCTTAGGGTAAAACAATTATGCTCCCCCATCAGAAGAATGACTTCCAAGCGATCAACTGGGGTTTCCGCTTCTGGGATATTTACTTCCGTTGTACTCGCTGGAGAGGCTTCAGATGCATCTGTCTTACTTTCAAAACTAAGAAGTTTCCCAAACTCAACTTCTTCCCCTTCAGTGTTTTTGATTCTCCCCTCTCGGTCAATGATGTACACGTCATCTCCCGCTTTCACTTGATAAGCAAAACTAGGTGCGCCCATGTACTTGGGCTTTTCTCCAAAGTGTTCTTCGAGCTGCTTTAATAATTCTTTTTTATCCATTGGTGATCCCTCCTGTGTTTTGTGTAGTCTATCTATCACTCTAAACACAGAAAATTGCAAGTAATTTTATTGGACTTTCTTAGGTTACATCGTCTTCCTCCCAAAACCTCGATTTAATGTAACAGTCATGACTGCAATACTTTCTACGCTTGTTTCCATAGCTGCTAAACTCTTTACCACAATGCTTGCATGTATAGCTATAGATTGCAGTTTCTTTTCTGTTTCTATCCTGGGGGTTGTCATTCCACCATTTTCTCCGGCATTTATCGGAGCAAAAGCGTCTATTTCTTCCACGAGCCTTTTGTTTAATAGGTTTATTGCATTGAGGGCAAATCCAATTCTTTTTTTCCATCACCTGAATGTTAAGGCTTACGACGTCTCTATGTCCATTTAAATGATGACGCTTGCAAAAACTTTTTACTGTGTCGCTCGAAAGGCTTAGCTCTCCTGCAATAGCTTTATAGCCAAAACCCTGACCTCTCAGTTCGAATATTTTCTT
>NZ_JABZFS010000055.1:0-47875 GCF_014237355.1 Desulfosporosinus sp. | reverse complement strand
GAGATAGCGAAGGATCTAGATCCTTCGCTATCTCTCAGGATGACAGACTGTTACTGTATAAACTTGCATGGGTGTATATAAAACAAACCGTATTTCATGTACAATGGATAAGTTGAACGTTGTGATTGGGGATGTTTGTAGTGAATGGGTTTATGAGAGGATTAAGTGAACGGTCTCAAAGTAAAGGGATTCTCTATGCTATATTGTCATACGGAATTTGGGGAATTCTTCCGTTATATTGGAAAGTCTTGAAACAAATAGGTGCTGGTGAAATACTTGCTTCTCGAATAGTATGGTCTTTCGTAGTATCACTGCTAATTCTTTTAATCATTGGAGGTTTTAAAGACCTCAGAAAGGCTTTGTCAAACGGCAAGACCATATTAACCGTGTCTTTGGGAGCTTTGTTCATAACAGTCAATTGGTTTACTTATATATGGGCGGTCAACAGCAATCGGGTCATAGAAACAAGTTTAGGGTATTATATTAACCCATTATTTACGGTTCTGTTAGGTGTCATTATCTTAAAAGAGCGAATTGATCGATGGCAAATTGCCGCGTTGTTATTGGCGTTGTTAGGTGTAATTCTCATTACGGTTCAATATGGGGAGATCCCTTGGGTGTCCCTGTTACTTGCAATATCGTTTGGTTTATATGGACTGGTTAAAAAACTTTCGAATCTTACTTCGATTGTTGCTCTAACAATGGAAACTATGATTATTACTCCTCTAGCCTTGGGGTACGTAGTTTATAATCAGGTCCAAGGAACAAGTTCACTAGTTTCTCTGCCTTTGAGTGTTCTAATATTAGTGGTACTTACGGGAGTAGCAACCGCCATACCCCTTTTATTATTTGCACAAGCCGCTAAATGTTTGCCCTTATCAACCCTAGGTTTTTTCCAATACCTTGCTCCAAGTATTGCTCTGCTGCTGGGTATCTTTTTGTTTAAAGAAGAGTTTAGTAAGGTTGACTTTATTAGCTTTGGTCTAATATGGATGGCGTTAGGGATATACTCCTTTTCGAGGAAGGAATTCCTCAACTCTAGGTTTAATAAAAGACTACTTAGATTTTCTCGAGTTTAAGCGAGAGCGAACTTGAGGGAAACAGGGGGACAGGTTCAGTGTTTTGGCAAAACACTGAACCTGTCCCCCTGTTTTGCCCCTGTTTTGAATTGTACACGTTAACTCTGCAAAGACTATAAAACAATGATCACGAAAGGACGTGACGACTTTGACTCATCGTCGCAGCGGAACACGACAAATATTATATCCTCTAAATCCTAAAGACTCCCGTAATCCTGCCCAGAAACAAAAGGATTTGAGCTCACTTCCTAAAGTCTATCAAGATTTCTACCGAGAAGTTACCCGTCTAATTCCTCATCAACGGGTCTTTATTGACCCCCTTTACACATTAGGCTATGGCATTGATGCTAGTTTTTATCGATTAATCCCTAAGGTCGTTGTTAAAGTTGTTAATAATCAGGAAATGTCGGCTATTTTAAAAACCTCTCAAAGCTTAAAGGTTCCGGTTACTTTCCGTTGTGCCGGAACGAGTTTATCAGGCCAAGCTTTAAGCGATTCAGTCTTACTGGTGGTCCAAGGCGCATGGCGACACTATGAGGTTCATGAAGATGGAAAGAAGATTTCACTCGAACCAGGCATTCTTGGGGTTGAAGCAAATCGGTATTTAAGATCTTATCGTAGAAAGATTGGCCCAGATCCGGCCTCCATCGATCACTGCATGATTGGAGGGATAGCGGCCAATAATGCAAGTGGTATGTGTTGTGGCACTGCGGATAACAGCTATAAAACTGTAGAAGATATGCGAATCATTTTCGATGATGGGACGATTCTTGATACCGAAAATTCCGAATCCAGACGAGCATTTCTTCAGAGTAAACCCGAGCTTATCCGAGAGATAGAGAGCATTCGGGATGAACTTAAGGCCGATCCAGACCTTACGTCAATGATCAAAAGGAAATACAAAATCAAAAATACCACAGGCTATAGTATTAATGCCTTTGTTGACTTCGAGGATCCCATTGAGATTATTAAGCATGCTATGATTGGTTCAGAAGGGACTCTAGGGTTTATCTCACGGATTACCTATAAAACCGTCATCGAACATGACCACAAAGCCTCAGCCTTAATTATTTATCCGGATATGGACCATGCCTGCCGTGCTGTTATGAAGCTGAATCGAGATTTAGTATCTGCCGCGGAGATGATGGACCGGGTTTCCTTGAAAACCATGGAAGAGAGCCCGGGCATGCCTGAGTATTTACGGACTCTTTCAGAAGCAGCAACTGCACTCTTAGTTGAGGTTCGTGGGGAAAATCGGGAGGTTCTAGAACAACGGATTCAGGAAGTAAAAGAACGACTTAAGAGCATTCCGACGGTTTTACCCATTGACTTTACCTCTGTAAAATCTGAGTATGAAACCTTCTGGAAAATCCGTAAAGGAATTTTTCCTGCAGTGGGTGGAATCCGTGAACAGGGGACGGCAGTTATTATCGAAGATGTGGCTTTTCCTTTAGACCGACTGGCTGAGGCTACCATAGATCTTAGAACGATTCTTAATAAATATGGCTATCAGGACGCTATTATTTATGGGCATGCTTTAGATGGGAATTGGCACTTCATTTTTACTCAGAAGTTTGAAACGGATGAAGAAATTCATCAATATGAGGGACTTATGAAGGAGGTTAATGAACTCGTTGTCAACAAATACAAGGGTTCGCTGAAAGCTGAGCATGGAACCGGGCGGAACATGGCTCCCTTTGTTGAACTCGAATGGGGAAGTAAGGCGTATCAGCTTATGAGACGGATTAAATTTGCCTTTGATCCCCATAGTCTGTTAAATCCGGGCGTCATAATCAATGATAATAAGAATGTTTATCTTGAAGACTTAAAAATGATGCCTCAGTCTCATGAAACAATTGACCGGTGTACAAACTGTGGCTTCTGTCAAGATATCTGTCCCTCCAAAAATATCACAACTACTCCACGGATGCGGATTATTCTGCAACGTGAGATATCCTTTTTAAAACGGACTGGGAAAGATCCTCAGCGTTTAATGCGCTTGCTTAAGGATTATGATTATGCGGGGAATGCCACCTGCGCTACAGATGGACTCTGTGCTAAAGCTTGTCCACTCTCCATTAATACCGGAGATAATTCTAAATATCTTCGCTCGCAGGCCATTACACCAACCACTCGCTTCCTTGCAGAACGTCTGGCCAAGAATATGAATGGGGTTACAACCATGATGCGCTTTGGACTTGGCGCAGTGGATGCTGTCCATTCACTCCTTGGGACACGAGTGATGGATTCACTTGCAACAAAGGCACACCTCGTCTCTAAAAATCGAATTCCCCTATGGAATTCCTCCATGCCTGGTAAAGGATCTACCCCTAAGATGCCAGTCAGATCATCAACTCGAGGTATGAAAACGTCTGGTTTTGCTTCAACAGGAGAAAACCCCTTAAAGGTAGTCTATTTCCCGAGCTGTATTAGTCGCTCGATGGGTCCTGATCGCCTGGATAAGGATCAAAGGCCTCTCAATGAAGTGATGCTTTCTATTCTTGCTAAAGCAGGATATGAGGTCATCTATCCGCCGAACATGGGGGAATTGTGTTGTGGTATGCCTTGGGAAAGTAAAGGATTCTTCGAGATTGCGGATGAGAAAAGTGAGGAACTCGAAAAAGTACTGATCAAGGTAAGTGAAAATGGAACCCTTCCTATACTTTGTGATACCAGTCCATGTCTCTATCGCATGAAACGTGCTTTTAAATCAGACATTAAGCTTTACGAAGCCGTAGAGTTTACTCACGATTTCTTAATGGATCGCTTGTTGTTTAGGCAGGTTCCTGAAACCGTCGCTGTTCATGTAACCTGTAGTTCCGTTAAAATGCACATCAGCGATAAATTAAAAGCGGTAGCAGAAGCCTGCGCTGAAAAGGTCGTGATGCCTGATGACGTACATTGCTGCGGATTTGCAGGGGATAAGGGATTTTCTTACCCTGAGTTAAATCAATCCGCCTTAGCTGGACTCAAAGCCTCACTCCCTAAAGATTGCACTTCGGGTTACTCCAACAGCCGAACCTGCGAGATCGGGCTTTCCCAACATAGTGGAATCGGCTATCAATCCCTGATGTACCTTGTAGATCGCTCTTCATCTCCACGCCCACTTCATTAACCGAGATTGGCTTTTGAGAAGAATAGGCACTTGATAAAAGACAGATAAGGGATTTAACAGCATTGTTAAGTTCCTTATCTGTAGGGGGATTTTATTCTTTAAACTCTTAACTTGAGGCTTCTACATAGTTAATGGGGTTAAAAAAGATTCAACCAAATAACTTAAAAAAGGCATTTATTTTTTATTTGCTTTATGCTAGAGTAATAAAGTTGTTGTTTATAGTTTTCTAAAGTATTTACTAATACGAGGAGATTGATTATGGAAAACGGACTACAAAAAAAGTATGGCCTATTGACGGCTATAGCCATGGTTATTGGTATAGTGATCGGCAGCGGTGTGTTTTTTAAAGCAGAGAAAGTATTAAACGCTACTGGAGGCAATCTTCCCCAGGGGATCTTGGCCTGGATTATTGGTGGCTTGATCATGATTGTCTGTGCCTATGTTTTTGCAACCCTGGCTACAAGATATGAGAAAGTGAATGGTATCGTTGACTATGCTGAAGCAGCTCTTGGTGGTAAGTACGCTTACTTTATGGGTTGGTTTATGGCGGCCATTTATTATCCCAGTCTTACGTCTGTCTTGGCATGGGTTTCTGCACGATACACTTGTGTATTGTTAGGATGGAATATTGTAGGCAGTGAAGCGATGACCATTGCTGGTTTTTTTCTGATTGGAAGCTTTGCTATGAATGCCCTTTCGCCAAAGCTTGCTGGTAAGTTCCAGGTCTCTACCACTATAATCAAGATTATCCCCCTTGCTCTCATGGCCATTGTCGGGACAATCGTCGGCCTAAGCAACGGTATTTTGGTGAGTAACTTCACGAGTGGTGTCATTGCTGATGTGACTAGTGATTACCCTCTTTTTACCGCTGTTGTGGCTACCTCCTTCGCTTATGAAGGATGGATTATTGCCACCAGTATCAATGCTGAATTGAAGGATGCAAAGAAAAACTTGCCTCGTGCACTTACCTTTGGAACCTTGTTTGTTGCTTTGATCTACATCTTATATTATACAGGACTTGCCGGGGCTGTTAATAACAGCGTTATGATGGAAGGCGGCGAAGCGGGAGCAAAGCTGGCATTTTCCACCATATTCTCTAACTTGGGAGGTACAGTTCTGTTCGTATTCGTTGTAATTTCTTGCTTGGGAACGTTAAATGGTTTAATGATGGGTTGCACTCGCGGTTTCTACGCTTTAGCAGCTAGAGACATGGGCCCCCAGCCAAAGATATTTAAAGTTATTGATGAAAACACCAATATGCCGACGAACTCATCTATCCTGGGGGTTCTCCTAAGCGGCGTTTGGCTATTGTACTTCTTCGGCGCAAATCTGACAACTCCTTGGTTTGGTCCGTTTAGTTTTGATAGCTCTGAACTTCCCATTGTTACCATTTACGCTATGTATATTCCTATTTTCCTTATGATGATGATAAAAGAACAATCCTTGGGCTTTTTTAAGCGTTTTCTCATGCCGTTTCTTGCGATCTGCGCTTGTGTCTTTATGGTGATTGCTGCATACTATGCTCATGGCGAGGCAGTCGTATACTACCTTCTTCTTTTCGTTGGTATTATGACAATTGGGATGATGATTCCCTCCAAAAAGAAATAGTCGTTTTACTTTGAAGATATCCACGGCTTATGTCGTGGATATCTTTATGCGCGTATGTATTCCGTTATAAAATGACGTTTTGAGGGATTTATATGAATAAACTAAGAAAAAAGCTCATGCTTATTTTTATCTGTCATTTTCCTGCATATGCTTAATAACATCATAAGCAGGGAGGAATACTATGGGGGATAATAAAAATGGGTGGTGTCCGACTGGGACTTGTCAAGGTCTGTTTTATACTGTTCGGGCCTGGGATACTCTCTTTTTGATTGCTCGTCGATTTGGAGTAACGGTTCAGCAGATTCGAGATGTAAACCCACAAATCAATAATCCAAATCTCATCTTTATTGGACAGGTGATTTGCATTCCGACCGTTTCTCCGTGGGATGGTTGAGGCACAATGCCCTTCCTAGGAGCGGCTGGATAGTTATCACTTATAATGCAGAAAGGTATGATACCTCAGTTTATGAGGATCATACCTTTCCTTGCTAAATGTACTCTTAGCAGAATAAATGGTTACACTTATTTCTCGAAGATCGTACCCTTTTTGAAGGGGGAGTCTTTAAAGGCATACTTCATTAGAAGAATATAGGCAACTCCCGAGACAACCACACCGATAATCCAAGCCAGTTCTACTTTTGTAAAGGCAGCGCCGGCTCCGATGAGCAAAGCGAGCATTGCAGCTGGGTTGTATCCAGCAAATGGACCGTCTTCCTTGTATAGATCTGCAACATTAACGTTTTGCTTTCTCAAGATATAGTATTCAATGAGTAGAATTGAAACAATAGGGCCTAAAAACGCGGAATAGATTAGAATGAACATCCCAAGGCCTTTTGCCGAAGAATCCTGTACAAGCACCCAAGGGAAGGAGCCTAAGGCAAGTAGTCCGGTGATAGTAACAGCAACTTTATACTTTAATTTAGTAATTAAGGTAATGACATAAGTCGGGGGAATAATATTGGCAACCATGTTTACTGCAATTGCACCCATGACTATAAAGGCGGATACAAAGACGGTAATATACGAATTATCGACGACGATTGCAAAAGCCTTCACAGGGTTAGAGATGCCGGTTGTGGAAGCAAGCATGGCACCGATTGCAAGTACGAAGCCGTAGGCTATTAAAATTGGTAAGAAGTACAGGAAACCACGTTTTACGTCGCTAATACCAGATTTTAGCTCTCTTGAATAGTCCGCTGCACTTAAAAAGATAGCTGCATAATTTCCCATAAACATCATGATGAAGGCAAAAAACGGCAAGCCCCATGACCCTTGGGCATGAATCCATTTTTCTGTAATGACAGCGCTATGAGAGGTTAGGAGGACTCCGAATACATAAAGAAGTGCTACCATAATTACGATTGAGGTAAGTGATTCAACCCATTTAATAGCATGGAAGCCGTAGAGGGAAAGACCAATTTGTACCAACTGAAGGAGTACAAAGCAAACGACAACATTATCAAAGGCGCCGCCCGTGAAAACCTTCGCAATTTCATTTAGGGCAGTACCGCCGATCCAACTTTGGAAACCATACCAAACGATAGCGGGGATACCGCGTAATAGTGATGATATGATGGAGCCTTTGACTCCGAAGGACATTCTTAGCTGTACAACATAAGGTATTCCTGTTCTGTAACCTAGTCTGTCATTTAAAGCGAAAACCGCTGAAATAATACCAATAGCTATGATTGCTGCGGCAAATGTTTGAAAGAGATTTAACGTTGCGATTCCCGCTACAACTAAGCTAGCTCCAAGGGTCATATTGCCTAAATTAACTCCGTCTCCAATCCACATAAACATATAGTCTATTGGACCCACTGTTCGACCTGCTTCGGTTTTCGGTGCTAGTGATTCATCCAGGCTTGAAGCCTGTGGGATCTGTGCCTCATTTGTAACTGTATTTGCAGACATTGAACACCCAACTCCTTTTTTATTTTTGGCTTTATATTAGAATAATTGGTTACAGATTAGGTCGTAGATGTTTGCCGATAGGGGTTGAAACAATCTTTCCATCTTTAAAAACAGTCGTTCCTCGGAGAATGGTTTGAGTTACTGTTCCACGGAAGTGATCCCCAACATAAGGGCTTACTTGGTGCTTATAGAACAGATCCTCTGCCTGCAAGGTGAATTCCTTAGCTAGGTCTACCAGGGCAAAGTCCCCATCGTAGCCAACCGCAATTTTCCCCTTACCTTGAATTTTAAAGATTTCGTTCACATTATGAGAAGTCAAGTTCGCAATATCCGCCAGCGGAACCTTTCTACCGTGATAGGCGTGTGTAAGCAGGGCGGGAAGGGTTGTTTGGCAAGCGGAGATTCCGCCCCAAACCTTTAGGAATTCTCCGTCCTTAAGCTTCGGGTCGCAGGGGGAATGATCAGAGGAAACGAAGGCAATTTCTTTGTTTAATAGTTTTGCCCACATTTTGGTTTGGTTTTCAGTATCGCGAATAGGGGGCGAGCATTTTGCTACGGTTCCCATACGCTCTACATCATCATCTGTTAGAATTAGGTAATGTCCAATGGTTTCACAGCAGACGTCAATCCCTCGGCTTCTGGCTTGGGTTACAAGCTCCACCGCCTTTGCTGTGCTGATATGAGCGATGATTAATTTACAGCCTGTCTGCTCAGCAATTGAAATCATGCGCGAGACATTTTCTATTTCTGTAATGGGGGGACGAGCGGCAAAATAATCCCGCACTGAAGTTTTGTTGTTGGAAAGGGCGATCGACGTTAGATCTCGGGTAATTTCATTGTTTTCACAATGCACCATTAGCGGCAATCCAAGCTTGGCTAATTTTTCCATGCCCACAAGCGCTGTATAATCGTCCATGCGTTCAAATTCGTCGATACCACTATTGCAGGAAAAGGCTTTAAACCCTATTACGCCGCATTCTGCAAGCTCTTCGAGATTATTTAAATTTTTGGGAGTAAGCCCGCCCCAAAATCCATAATCGACTAGAGAGTCCTTCTGAGCTACCGTAAGCTTTGCATTGAAGTTCTTGGCGTCGAGTGTACAGGGGCTGCAATTAAGGGGCATATCGAAGTACGCAACCCCACCGCCTGCTGCCAGAGCACTACTACCTGTTGTGATGGTTTCCCAATCAGTTCTTCCTGGGTCATTAAAATGTACATGCCCGTCTGTGGCTCCGGGAAATACATATTTGCCCGTTGCATCAATGATTTCTTTGGCATCGCCGGATAGTTCTTCTGCTATGGCGACAATTTTTCCATCACAAACGGCAACGTCGGCTTTTTTTACATCATCTGGACAGACGAGAGTCCCGTTTCGAAGGATTAGATCATAATGCTTGCTCATGAATTATTCCCCTCCTGATTCCTTATTTGGATTTTTTAACAAGTTCGCCAAAGCCTTTTTGACCGACCAATTGACCATCTTTCGCTACGACTTGACCTCTTACAAGGGTGCATATAGGGAGACCTTTACCCTTTAAGCCCACAAAAGCTGAGATTTTGTTGACATAATACAAGGAATCCGAGGTGATTTCCCACTCCTTATCTGGATCAAGAAGCACTAGGTCTGCGTCAAATCCGACTTCTATCGCACCTTTCTTACCATAGATACCGAAGGTCTTAGCGGGGCCTTCGCTTAAGGATCTAGCCAGTAAGGTAGGATTGTAGCCTCTCTTTGCAACACCTTCGCTAAATACAACTTGCATAACATTTTGGATACCGCTGATACCCCCCCAAGCTCCAAAGATTCCATGCTTTTCTTCACTTTTTTCGCTTAATTCACAAGGAGAGTGGTCCGAGCCAATACAGCATAGGGTACCATCATTGACATATTTCCACATTTCTTCGACTGCAGCGGCTTCTCTTAAGGGAGGTGCACATTTAAACAGACTGCCATTCCTGATGACATCTTCATCAGTAAAGGTAAGGTAGTGCCCACAGGTTTCTGCAGTTACGTCGATACCTTCTAACTGAGCCTCCTTAATGAGTTTTGCGACTCTAGGGTGGCTTACATGACAGATATGTACTTTTGCATTTAGTTCTCTTGCTAGGTCAATGATATTTTGTGTAGCGATCAATTCTGCGATTACAGGCCTTGAATTTAGGAAATCCTTCCAATCATTAGTTTCCTTACGTTTAGCTCTTGCTTCTTCCCACTTGATAATGGAATAATCTTCACAATGGAAACCTGCTCGAGCATCGCATTCTTTTAAAATTTCTAGAGCTTCTTTAGCCTGTCCAATGGATAGGGATACATAATCAGGGGATACAGGCCCAATAAACGATTTAAAAGCAACACAACCCTTTTTATCTAATTCTTTCAAGTTTTGAAGATTATAGTCTACCAGGCCGCCCCAAAAACAATAATCAACATAAGCGTTCGGAGAAACAGATTCTTCTTTTGTATCGAAAATCTGAGCATCTGTCAATGCCGGTTCGTTCTGAAGAGGCATGTCCACTATAGTCGTACAACCGCCAACTCCTGCAGCAGCTGTACCATGGGAGTAGTCTTCTCTCCATAAGTAACCGGGATCATTTAAGTGTGCATGGCTGTCAATTGCGCCCGGGAAGATATAGGTTCCTTGGGCATCGATGACTTCTTCCGCTTCTATTGGACTACCAGCTTCAACGATGGCTGCAATTTTTCCATCGTTTACACAAATGGATGCTTCAAAGACCCGTTCTGATGTTACAACCTTACCGTTTTTAATAACTAGATTAAACATATTCATGCCTTCTCTCATACTAAAATTTGTAATGTAACGCGATGTAAGCCTATGCTTAGAATATATAGAAAATTGATATTTTTCACTATCTCACTGTGCTATAAATAACGAAGGATTATTATCCGATATTGCCAAAGACAGATACGCTGAAATACTGAAAAATATGAATATAGGTTTTAACTATTAAAAAGTACTTATCTGATATCAGACTTTCGCTTAAGTTCAGCCTTCGAAATTAGGTACCGTGGGATAGGAGTGGTAATTAGTGATTAACAAGGAACGACTATATAATCGTTTATTAGAACTAGGAGCCATCGGTAAACAAGAAACAGGTGGAATTACTCGTCACTCATTCACTGCAGAGGACAAAGCAGCTAAAGAACTAGTCGCTTCGTTTATGAAAGAGGCGGGTTTGACAGTAAGAGAAGATTCTGTCGGAAATCTAATTGGTCGTAAGGAAGGGAGAAATCCAGAAGCACCAGTCGTTCTTACGGGTTCTCATATCGACACGGTTTGTAATGGGGGAATCTACGATGGAGCACTAGGGATTATTGGAGGAATCGAAGTTCTACAAACCTTTAATGAACAAGGAATAGAAGTTGAACATCCTATTGAGGTTTATGCTTTTAATGATGAAGAGGGCTGCCGTTTTAGCTTTAGTATGTTCGGAAGTCGTGGAGTTATTGGAACTATTGAACAAAAAGATCTTGAGATGAAAGATCAAGATGGGGTTTCAGTAGCCGAAGCCATGAGGGCGAATGGGCTAGAACCTGAGAAAGTCGGAGAAGCTATACGACCTAAAGAATCTCTAAAAGTATTTGTTGAACTCCACATCGAACAAGGTCGAGTCTTGGAAAGCAATAATCTATCTGTGGGTATCGTTAGCGGGATTGTTAATGAACTTTGGCTGAAATGCACCGTGAAAGGGGAAGCAGGACATGCGGGGGCTACTCCGATGGACCTGCGCAAGGATGCTCTAGTCGCAGCTGCTGAGATGGTTCAAGTGATTGAACGGGAGGCCAAAAAGACCGGTACGACGGTTGCTACGGTGGGTAGACTGAAGGTTTTACCGGGCGGGATCAACATTATTCCAGGAACCGTGGAATTTACGTTAGATCTTCGGGATCTTTCTCAAAACGTGAGTGAGCAGGTTGAAAAGGAAATCATGAAAGAATTTGGAAGAATCTGCGAAGAGAGAGGTGTTGAGCTTCAAACGGAGATTTTACAGCGCATACCCCCAGCGCCTTGTTCAGAGGAGTTTCAACAGGCAGCACAAAAGGCGTGTAGTCAAATAGGCCTTAAGCCCTTCACACTTCCTAGTGGCGCCGGTCATGATGCCATGCAAATGATCAATATCTGCCCGATCGGGATGATTTTTGTTCGATCAAAGAATGGGATTAGTCATAATCCAGCCGAATGGAGTTCGCTAGAAGATTGTGCTGATGGTGTAAACGTGTTATACTATAACCTTCTTGATTTGGCAGTCAAGCATTAGGGAGAAACCAACTTCCTGGTGATGCAGCAGTTGAGGTTATGAGCATTGTTGAGATTTAGTTGTATTATTAAGGATCCTTGGGATCATTTAGACACGCAGAAGATTTCTTCGAAATCCTTTGCGCGTCTTTTGTTTTTAGGATGCAAAAAAGATCTTTAAGCAAAACTAGGCTTAAAGATCCAGTTGAAGTTGGAAGTAGATACAAATAGTTTTGATTAAGTGAAAATGCGAAATAGGTTATAGCTTAAGTTCGAAGGTAACTCCAAGATCTCGAATTTGAACATCTCCGTCATAGAGTGGTGCACTCGATTCATCCGACGTTTGTTTTCGTGTGGCAAGGATATAGGCAAAATGAGGTTCTAAAGGCAGTATTGTTCCATGCCAAACACCACGATGAAGCACAAAACTCATATTCCGTTCCCAAAGAAACGCACGAACAGAATCAAGGGCCGGTAAGGATTCAGGGTTATTTGGGTCCGTTGCAGGAGCTACTGTGATAATAGCCTGTCCACCCGTCATCATAAAAAAACCTTGGGTTACTTTGAGGTGGCGCTCTAATCCGGTGAATTTGAACTCTTTCCGATCGAGGAGGGCATAGACAAATTCTGCTTCCCCATCATCGACCTCAAAGGGCATTCGATCTGTAAAGATTGGAGGAGTGGTTTTAAACGGTGGTATCCCTGGATTGGGGCATAAGAGGTGTCCAAAGGGGCTAAAAGCTTCTTTTGTCAAGGGTTCTACTTTAAGTAGACGGTTCATCGAAATTCATCTCTCCTTTAAGGAATTTTCATTCAGAGATAAGTTCTCTATTTTTTAGTTTCCTCCTTTAGCTATATGGGATAAATAATATGAGTTTGGTTAGGCAGATGGTTGAGTATCGCAGTATAATGAGAGGAAAACCTGATAATTATTAGGTTATACCTTTATCTAGTATGGATAAAGGTAAACAATTTAAGATGTCGAACATTAAGAATATTAAGGGATATTACAATAGTTCTGTCATTAAGAAAGGAGATATAACCATGGGTTATCCAAATGATTTATTATCGACTCGGGCTATTATTCAACACGGACGGTATGCTCTAATTCCTCCCGAAGGACGGGTTAAGAATGTCCTTCCGAATCTCGAACAGTGCAATGTCAGCATTATCGCTTCTCCTCATTATGGCCCCCAGTTTGCAATGTATACTGTCGAAGTTCTTCCAGGCGGGGGTACTGTTCAACCTTTTCAAGAAGAAGGCATTGAAACCTTTGTTTACTGTATGAGTGGAAGAGGAAAGGTTACTGTTAAAGGAGAAGAGTATTCTGTCGATGAAAGCGGATACGTTTTTGCTCCTGCATCACTGGAAATGAGCCTCCGAAACGAGTCTGACGAACCTTGGAAGCTGCTTCTTTACAAGCAGCGTTATCGTGCAGTAGATGGTCATGAGGCTAGAGTTGTGGTTGCTAGACTTAATGACATGCCAGATGAAGCTTACGATGGCATGGAGAATGTTCGAATTAAGAATTTGCTTCCAAGTGATCTAGGTTTTGATGTTAACTTCCATACTTTGAGCTTTTATCCGGGAGGTTGCCATCCGTTTATTGAGACCCATGTCCAGGAACACGGTCTCTATCTTCTGGAAGGTGAAGGTGTCTATCTCATCGATGATCACTGGATCCCTGTGAAGAAAGAAGATTTCATCTGGTTTGGCCCTTATGTCCCTCAAGCTTGCTATGGAGTAGGGCGCACACCCTTTACCTATATCTATACAAAAGATTGTAACAGAGATATTCAGCTCTAAGGTGTGGTCCCATAAAAGTCAGTTGTCTGAAAGGATAAGAGGTGGTAACAGTGGAGATTACAGTTAAAAGTTTGTTGAGAATCGGCCCCTTGAAAACTTCTCAAGTGGTTGCAGGATACCAAATGCTGGATAACGTTGTCAAAGGTGTTACCATCATCGAAGCTCCTGATATCGTGAATTGGCTCTCGGGTGGAGAACTCCTCTTAACCAGTTTATATGCCGGTCCTGGGGAAGGACAAAGTTACCGAGAATTTATTCAATTATTAGCTCAAAAAAAGGTCAGTGCCTTAGCTGTTAAAATACGGCGCTTCGTGCAAGATATCCCCCAAGAGGTGATCGATGCGGCTAATGAGTTTGGTTTGCCGCTGATCGAATTGGACGGAAATACTCGATTTGTAGATATAATGTATCCGGTAATGGAGCAGTTGTTTAATTCACAAGTAGTTAAGTTGAAGTACTATAAAGATATTCAAGAACGCTTTACAACATTGGCTTTACAATGTGAAGGGTTAGAAGCCATTACTCGAACCCTCGAAGAATTAGTAGGAAACCCGGTGGCAGTTTATGATAAAAATTTTAAATGTATTGAAGCAACAGACTCCCGGATCGAGAGCTTTCAGGAGTCTCAAGAGCGTGAACTGCGCGAAAACTTGAATGAAAAGTTTTCTTATTATCGACAGAAAGTTAATTACCCGGCATTGGGAGAAGGCCTCGTTCCGCAAGTTGTCGTTGAAATTAGAGCTTTTGGTCAGGTTAAAGCTTTTTTGACAATAGCAGAATTAAATAGTCCTCTTGAGGAAATGGATTTTATCTGTCTAGAAAATGCAGCTACTGTCGTCACGTTGGATTGGGTCAAGCGATTTGCAGTTAGCGAAGTTGAACAACGTTTTAGAAATGACCTTATTGAACAGATCTTGACCGGTGCGATGAGTTCCGCTACTGCTTTAGAACGGGCTAACTTTATGGAATGGGATTTAAATCGGCCCTATCGAATTATTGTTTTTGATCTTCAGAATTTAGATTCTCACCTCTTGGAAAATCGCGATCAAAGTAGAATGGCTATCCAGGGTTTGAAATCAGAAATCACCTCGATTATCTCAAGTGCCATAAGGAACCATACTAAGGACTATATTATTGGCAATAAGGTAGATACTGTTGTTGTTCTTTGGCCGGTTACAGAGAACGACGAAAATTTATTACAAAAAATAAAAAATGTGGGTAAGGAAGTCCAAGAACAGATTAAAAAGAGAATGAAAAAGATTATAATCCAAGTGGGAATCGGAGATGAAGCAATCTGTATTGAGGATATACCTCGCAGCTATAAGGAAGCACAGGACGCTTTGACCTATGGGTCAATGCTTCACAAGGAAAGTTCAGTGATAGGATTTTCTGAACTGGGAGTTTTTCGTGTTCTATGTAAATTTGCTGAACGGAATTCCCTTGAGGAATTTCTCCCGAAATCTTTACTCAAGATTCTAAACTATGATCAGGAGAACAAAGCGGATATGCTCAATACTTTGCAAGTGTTTCTTGAATGCAATGGAAATGCCAGTAAGGCCGCTAAAGAACTATTCATCCATTATAAAACTATGCTGTACCGTTTAGAGAGAATCAGAGAAGTTACTAAATTGGATTTAGAAGACAATAAGAACCGCCTTGAATTGGAGATGGGCTTGAAGATGCTGCATCTTATGAATAAACAATGGATTAAAAAGAGCCACTCTTAGGAGCGGCTCTTCTGGTTCAATGAGAGACAACATTCGTCACAGATACTCCAGCATGACTCCTTGATAATTGAACTATCCTCTAGCTCATCGTTAAACCTGTAGTTCCAACAGAACAACTCAGTCTTTTTTTCTTCACCACAAACGTCGCAACTCGAACATAAATTCTTGAGCAACATAAGATCCACTCCTCTCAAATGAATAAAACCTTTTGCTATAGTATATTTAAAAAAATCATTTTTTGAACTAAGTATCAGAATATTTAAAAAATTATTATTCATTGATCCTTGGGCTTATGAAGTGGTAAAAAGGAAAAAAGCAAGTTCGCGTCGAAAACTAAAAAGTAAATATTGGAATGATTTTGGAGGTAAACGGTATGATTGTAAGTCATAAACGGGAGGTTTTAGGCACACGCGTAGACAATGACCAAATCAAAAATGCTGTTAAGAGAGTACTCATTTCCCCAACCCAAGGGTGGGAAGGCTATGTTATGCGCGAATTTGAGCTAGGTCCAGGAGGCTACACTCCTCGCCACACTCATCCTTGGCCCCACATAATTTATATTCTTGAAGGGGAGGGAACTTTGCATTTAGACGGGCAGGATTATGTAATGGAAGCTGGCTCATTTGCCTTTGCTCCCAGCAATAAGTTGCATCAATTCAAAAATACTGGCAATGATAAATTTGCTTTCATCTGTATCGTGCCCGAAGAAGGAGATAAGTAAGGTAATGCCGATGCTAAACTTTGATACACTTCATAATCCTTATGCTTCGTGCAGATTGACTGCCTTCGCCAAAAATGGGATGGTTGCTTCAGCTCAGCCCCTTGCTGCAGAAGCTGGGTTGTCCGTATTAAGAAAAGGTGGAAATGCAATTGATGCTGCTATTGCGACAGCAGTATGTCTCACGGTTGTGGAGCCAACCTCTAATGGAATAGGGGGAGATGCTTTTGCTTTAGTTTGGACAAAGGGCCAGCTTTTCGGCTTGAACGCCAGTGGACCTGCCCCTCAACGTCTCTCCTTGCAAGCTTTGGAACGTGCCGGATATAAGGAAATGCCCACATACGGATGGTTCCCTGTCACTGTACCTGGGGCACCTGCCGCCTGGGCAGAATTGTCGGCTCGCTTCGGTAAGCTTCCTCTAACTGAAGTGATGGCACCCGCAATTGCTTATGCTGAGCAGGGCTTTCCTCTTTCTCCGACGGTAGGGAGAAACTGGGGAAAAGCCTTCGACACCTTCGCGTTAGACTTAAAAGATGAGCTATATAAATCGTTGTTTAGTACCTTTGCACCTCAAGGGCGAGCTCCAAAAATAGGAGAACTATGGAGTTCTCCTGATCACGCCCGTACTTTACAAGCTATCGCAGAAACCAATGCTCGATCTTTTTATAGCGGAGCCATCGCAGACAAGATTGACGAGTTTTCTAAAAAGTATGGCGGCTTTCTACGTAAGGAGGACTTAGAGGCTTACATACCGGAATGGGTAACCCCTATTAATGTAAATTATAGAGGGTATACCGTTTGGGAAATTCCTCCTAATGGACATGGTCTCATAACGCTTATTGCCTTAAATATTTTAAAAGGGTTTGATTTTGAAATGAAAGTGAGCCCTGAATCCTATCATCGGCAAATTGAAGCCCTAAAACTTGCTTTTATGGACGGAAAGAAATATATTGCCGATTCAGCAAAAATGCAAATGGACATCAAAGATTTGCTTGCGGATAATTATGCAATGCAACGACGAAAAGAAATCGGAGAAAGAGCCCTTATGCCTGAACCCGGAAGTCCGCCCAAAGGGGGAACGGTTTATCTGGCAGCTGCAGATGGCGAGGGAAACATGGTTTCATACATTCAAAGCAACTATATGGACTTTGGATCAGGCTTAGTTGTCCCTGAGACAGGAATTAACCTGCAGAATCGTGGGAACAACTTTTCTTTGGTTCCGGATCATGTAAACTGCCTTGAACCAGGTAAACGGCCTTATCATACGATTATACCTGGTTTCTTAACCAAGGATGGTTGTCCTATTGGCCCCTTTGGTGTAATGGGAGGTTTCATGCAACCCCAGGGTCATCTTCAGGTTCTTATGAATGCCATTGATTTTGATTTAAACCCTCAAGCAACTCTTGATGCGCCTCGTTGGCAATGGATTAACAGGAAAACTATTGAGCTTGAACATTCCTTCCCCAAGCATATCGCGGAAGACCTGGCACGTAGGGGACATGAGATTAGATGGGTTCAAGATTCTACCAGTTTTGGACGTGGTCAAATAATTTGGCGGACTTCAGATGGAATCTTAGCAGGAGGGACAGAACCTCGAGCGGATGGGCATATTGCCATGTGGTAAGCGGAATCGAAATTAAAGCTAAACGAAAGATGGGCATTACCTTTGAATATTTTTTTACAGGGTTTAACTATGGGATTGGCCTATGTTGCACCCATCGGAATGCAGAATCTGTTTATTATTAATACAGCTCTTACCCAGAAGAGAAGCCGTATCTATCTGACAGCACTCATTGTCATATTCTTTGATGTAACCCTAGCCTTAGCCTGTTTTTTCGGAGTAGGGGCTATTATGGAGCAATCCCCGTGGTTAGAGATGGCTGTGCTTTTGATTGGTAGTATTATAGTAATATATATGGGTATAGGGATTCTTCGTACTCAAAGCTCTTTAGATGCTTCGACGGATGTTAATGTAAACATATTAAAAGTAATAACAACTGCCTGTGTCGTAACATGGTTTAACCCTCAAGCACTAATTGATGGAAGCATGATGCTAGGTGCCTTTAAGGCCACCCTCTCAGGAGACGAGGGGAGCAGATTTATTCTAGGTGTTGCCTTTGGATCCACCTTATGGTTTCTTGGAATATCAACTCTAATTCCAATTATTCGCGATAGATTCAATGACCGTGTATTACGTGTTATCAATGTTGTTTGTGGGAGCGTCATTATCGTTTATGGCATTAAATTAGCGTATCACTTCTTGCAAATGTCAGTTGCTATGATAAACAATGCTGGATAAATTCTCCTCATTATCGAGGAATGTATTATTCAAAGTTTAGATTTTGTCGTTTATTGTTTATGTAATCTACGTTTGTAGGGGAGGACTATTATGAACGAGGAGAGAGTAATCGGGGGAATACTCGGCTTGGTGGTAGGTGATGCACTGGGGTTACCGGTACAATTTCTAACACGTGCCGAAGTTCGTCAGAGTCCAGTTATAGGTATGCGCGGTGGCGGAACGTTTGATACCCCACCTGGAACTTGGTCGGATGATAGCTCCTTGACACTTTGTCTAGTGAAAAGTCTAATTGAGAAGGGCTATGATGTATCCGATATTGCGGAGAGATTTGTACGTTGGTTTCAAGACGGCTATTGCACACCCTTCGATCACGCTTTTGACATTGGTTATGCCACAAGAGATGCCATGAGACGTTTGATAAAAGGAGTGGCCCCCTTAGAGGCTGGCCCTGCAGAGGAAGATGATAATGGAAACGGGTCTCTTATGCGCATCCTCCCGGCGGTCATGTTCTTTGCGCACCTTCCGGATTCCCAGTTTATTGAGAGAGTCTGTGAAGTTTCAAAAATCACCCATGGTCACCTGCGCAGTCAGTTGGGATGTTCCCTTTATGGGCTGTATATAAAGTCTTTATTAGCTGGTGAAGATATGGAAACGGCTTATCAGAGTTTGCAAGTTAAGGCGCCTAGGGTTTTTGAGGGTACTGAATTGGAAAAGGAGTTAAGCTACTATCAACGCATAACTAATGGTAGTTTACCGATGCTATTCGAGGACGAGATTCAATCTACCGGATATGTGGTGTACACTCTCGAAGCAGCAATTTGGTGTTTTATGATGACCGAAAGCTATAAAGAAGCTGTGCTAAAGGCAGTTAACCTAGGTTTAGATACGGATACAGTTGGAGCAGTGGCCGGCGGGTTGGCCGGGGCGTACTACGGACTGGGGGGGATCCCAGAGGAATGGCTATCTAAGATTGTAAAAAAAGACTGGATCTTGGATTTGAGCCGAAGATTTGCTGTTGTGTGTGATCCTATAGTTCAATAACAATTAGGGACTAAGAGTTTGTTCGAAGGCATTGACATAATTAGTTGTTGAATAAATTTCAGAAAATGTATAAATATAAATTCTAATAAAGGTAATTTGTGATATTCTTAATAAGGATAAATCTTAGTCATAAAAAATATACGATGAGGAGGAAATGGTAGTGATTGCTGAAGTCAACCAAGAAGATTGTATTGGGTGTGAATCATGCCCGGAATTCTGCCCCGAGGTGTTTAGGATGGAGCCCGACGGTTTAGCAATAGCTTATACAAACCCGGTTCCAGTTGAGTTTGAGGAAGCAGTTAGAGAAGCTGCCGAGGGCTGTCCGGCACACTGCATTATTATTGAAGAATAGGCACATATTAATAGACATAAAAAAGAATTGCTTATTCAGTTTCAAAGCAATTCTTTTTTATGTCTTAAGATAATTTCTGTAATAATAAGAGCACGTAATGATCTACCTAACACAAATATAGATCGCTGATTACCTGACTAGGATCTTCCGACCATAATCAAGCAGGTTACCACCTATACTCATGATTCGTTCGACCTTACAAGATATCTACCCAGCTATAGACAACCTCTCGGCTGCAAATAACCAGATTTTCTTACCCATGCATACATCTTCTGACATATGGTTGCGTAAGAAAAAAAATCAACACCCAGCAAAATCTTAGCTCGACCCTTTACGATAAGTTAGAACCTTAAAACAATCTTAAAGACTGCCCTAAAGCTTTTCCCCACCATAAAGAATCTTCCCTCCGACTATATACAAGCGTTTTACCACCTGCATATAATCTTTGGCCGACCCATATACACCCGGTTAAGAGCATATATAAATCTTGGCTCAACCATTACGTACCCTTATGATCATATTATGGTTCTTTAAGGTGCTCCTTATACTGGAAATTTTAGGTAGTTGTTTTTGAACAAGGGGTATGAAACAGGGGGAGAAACAAGGGGACAGGTGCAGATGAAACAAGGGGACAGGTGCAGATGAAACAAGGGGACAGGTGCACAGTTTCGAAACAGTGCACCTGTCCCCCTGTTTTGTTAAGAAAGCAAACAGGGGGACTTCGTTTTAACAAACGAGCTTCTTCGAAATTGGAAACAAGTTTATATTGTCAGAAAGATTCAGATAAGTTATAGTTTATGAACCGAAGTATTTGGAAGGGTACGTCTAAACGTATGGAGGGCTTATGATTGACGACAAAGTTTATAGTCTATCAAAAATTGAGTTGTTTTCAGGTTTAACCTCCGCCGAGTTAGCAGAGCTTGCCGAAGATTTCCAATGGGAGAACTATGTTCAAGGCTCTGAGATTATTAAACAGGGTCAAGAAGAGCATGTCTTTTATATTTTGATCAAAGGAAAAGCGGATATTATGATCCGCAAAGAAGGACAAGGTGTAAAGCGTGTCCGATCCTTGGACAAGGGAGAGACCTTTGGAGAATTCTCGTTGCTCGATGGTAAACCTGCTGCTACAACCATTCTATGCATAGAGGAGTGTCAGGTTCTTGCAATGGATTCGGAAGGTTTTGCCCGTATGCTTTTGCGGTGGCCTAAACTTTATCAGACGTTTATTGGTCGTTTAACTCAAAATCTCAATGAAGCAAACCTTATACTTTCAGAAGCTAAATATAAGGAAATTTTACGTTCGGCGTTACAGCTTAACCAATATAAAGATAAGTTCTATGGACTTTGGGGAGGCCGTCGCACAACGGCTGAGGTTGAAAGGAAGCTTGAGGAACTTTCTAATCCTCAAGGGCATCTGCTATTAACTGGAGAACGAGGTACTGGTCGGCAGATGATGGCTTGGTATGTCCATCAACGCCAATCGGGGGTGGAAGCCCCTTTTGTAGTGGTGTCCGGACGGCGCTTTGATCAGCAGTGGAGAGACTTAATCATGGAGCCCGCAGGTCAGGAGGCCCCCTCAGCCGTAGCTAATTCGAATCTTTTCGATATAGCTGAGGGTGGAACCTTGATGATAAAGGAAATTAATCTTATATCTCCGCATACTCAGCTATTACTTGCCCAAGCGATTAACGCTCAAAAAAAATGCTTTGTCATCGGTAGTTTAAACTCTGAACCAGATGAATTGGAACGTATTATCATCCCTGAACTGCGGAAATCTTTTGCTCACACTTATGAAATAACTCCTTTACGAAAACGCAAACGGGATATTCCTATTTTAGCACAAGGTTTTCTAGAAAAATTAGCTCAGAAGAACCAACGAAAGGTACCAAAACTGAATCAGGAAGCGACCCAATTGTTACTCTCTCATCATTACCAACAGGGAAATGTCACAGAATTAATTCAAGTTATCGAAAGAGCCTTTCATATTACTGAACATGATGTTATTGGCTTAGAACAGATCTTTTTTGGTCCCACGGCTGAACAAAATGGGCATACGATTAACCTTTTAAGCTGGCCAACCTTTAAAAGGATACTACAGAAGGGAACTATGATAGGTTGGTTAAGGGGGGCAGCCGTTGCACTGTTTATCGGTTTGGTCTTATTATTGCTATTTAATCCTCAAGTTGCGGTCTCCACTAAGATCTTTGCTTTAGTGTGGGGGTTATGGTGGCCGGCTTTGGCATTAATTTCTCCTTTCTTAGGTAGATTGTGGTGCACGGTATGTCCGTTTTCAACAATCATGGATTTTGTGCAAAAAAGGGTGCATAAGAACCGGGGGATTCCTGAATTTATTATAAAATACGATTATCTCCTGGTTAGTTTCTTGTTTCTCATGATCTTTTGGGTTGAAGTAATTACGGATATGCGCTTTAATCCTAGTTATACTGCTATCTTATTAGTAGGGATCCAAGTTAGTGCGATTTTGATCGCAGTCCTTTATCCACGCCATACTTGGTGCCGACATTTTTGTCCCTTGGGAGGATTTATCGGGACGGCTTCGGTGGGTTCAATGTTAGAGATTCGAGCAGATGCCTCGGTATGTCTGAATAAGTGTACAACCTTCGAGTGCTACGTCGGCACAGAGAATGCTGCAGGCTGTCCAATGTCTCAACATCTTCCTTTCTTAGACAATAACCTGGATTGTAAACTGTGTTTCAACTGTGTGCGAAATTGTCCGAATGGTTCTGTGCAAGTTAATTTAAGACTTGCAGGCCGGGAAGTATGGCATTTAGTTCGAGTTAACCAGGGTTATGTAGTTTTTATTGGAGTAATGTTGGGTATCCTAGGTCCACTTAACTACTTTTCATCGTCTGAGATATTAGGGGCTACTACCTCCTGGAAAGCTTTGTTTAGTCTTAGTTATTGGGGGGCAGGTATTACTGGTGGAATACTTGCTTGGATGATCGCAAAACCCTTTAAAACAAAAGCCGCATCCCTACGTGTCAAGCTGGTTTTTGCCTTTACTCCTTTAGTTCTGGCAGGGCATATTATGTATCAAGTCGCTTATATTCCCGGAATTCATTCGCTTTTCTTGGGTTTAGGCTATAAAGTACAGTCAGGCTTGCAATCCTTTTATATTCCGGCCACAGTGATAGTACAGGGTATTGCCACTATATTTGGCTTACTGTTAACAGGGATAACCATTGCTTTAGTTTTGTTGCGAACCAAAGAAAAACCAGCAGTTCGCTTAAAAGCTTAAATAAGATCTAATTAACAGCCCCTAGAATTAGTACTGGTGGGCCTATTATCCTGGAATAGATTTAAAATTTGTAATAAAAGGCCTTAGTTCAGTTAGTTTGAGCTAAGGCCTTTTAGCACCATCACAATTACTCCTTCGGCTAGATATTTATAACATGTATGATTTAAGGGAAATAATAACATAATTATGGTCGTATGACCACAATTATGTTAGTTCCTGCCAGACATTAGTATCCAACCAGATTGCCAAGGGAGATCGGCATGTTGGGTTTAAGTACGTAAAGAGGAGTTTTAAGAATTCTAGCGAAGTGTTTATTGTGTCATGAGTATTAAAACCAGAAAAGAGAAAGGAACCAAAACTATGAAAAATTCAAGAGGAATAATTGTTCCTGCTATTTTATGGGCAGCACTTATCTTAATTTCATATTACTTTGTCCTAGTACCCATCAACATTCAATCTGGAGGCTTTTGGATTTACGTCTCCACAATGCTTCTTTTGGGTGCAGGATTATTCATGTTGCCTCAAGTAGCCGTCCAAAAAAAGATGATCGTGAAGAATCAACTATGGTCTTATCTACTGATTCTGTCAGTGCTTGTAATAGCAGCGGGAGGAATAATGGTAATTTATTCAATGCCAATATTCCATGCTCAACAATATGCCAAGTTAATTGAAAAGCAGGAAGGGAGTTTTACTGAAGATGTTACTGAAATAACCTTTGATCAAGTCCCAACTGTTGATAGAGACACGGCTCAAAGACTCGGGGACAGAAAAATGGGTGAGATTGTTGAATTGGTCTCGCAATTTAGCGTAGCTCCGGATTACACACAAATTAATTACCAAGGAAAACCGGTTAGAGTTTCTCCCTTGGAATATGCTGGGTTTTTTAAGTGGCTGAATAATAAGAAGGCCGGAATTCCAAATTATATTGTGGTCAATATGATTAATGGTGAAGTAACTCTGGAAAAACCAAACCAGAACATCATGTATTCTGAAAGTGAACGGTTCGGAAGTTATGCAAAACGATATTTAAGATTTAAGTATCCGACCAATATTTTTGGCGACTTTAGCTTTGAAGTCGACGATCAAGGAACTCCATATTGGATTGTAGCTGTGCATGTAAAGAAAATAGGTCTTTTTGGTGGAGCGGATGTTAAAGAAGTGATTATGTTGAACGCTTCAACAGGAGAGTACCAGAAAATGGGGATTGAAGAGGTTCCTTCATGGGTAGATACAGTCTTTGGGTCCGAGCTTGTGATAAAACAAGTTAATTATAATGGTAAATATCAAGGAGGTTTTATTAATTCTATATTCGGACAAAAAGGGGTTCTGGCGACAACAGATGGATACAACTATCTGGCCATAAATGATGATGTATATTTGTATACTGGAATAACCTCTGTGGTGCGAGATGAATCTAATATTGGTTTTATTTTAGTCAATTTACGTACCAAGGAAACAACGTTTTACAGTATTCCGTCAGCTGAGGAGTATTCTGCTATGGATAGCGCCCAAGGTGCGGTACAAGAGAAAGGTTATGTCTCGACATTCCCTATTCTTTTGAATATCAACGGAAAACCAACGTATTTTATGTCTTTAAAAGACAACGCCGGGCTTATTAAGCTGTATGCTTTAGTTGATGCTGCGGATTATCAAAAAGTCGTCATAGGTGTTACCGTAGAAGAAACGGTAAGTGAGTTTACGAATAAAGGTATTGCAAAAACGGAAAAGGAGGAATACGACCTTAAAGAACAATTTGAACTAACAGCTAAGATTACAGATATCCAAAACCTTGTGATCGAAGGGAACACGTATTACTACATTCTGTTAGAGGGACAGGAGGATATCTTTACTGCCAATATCTCTAAATCAGAAAGATTACCCTTCCTTAAAATCGGTGATGTGATCCGCGTGAAATATATTGAAGACAAGGCAAAGGTCAATAATATTGTAAAGATAATCTAAAGCGAAACTAAACAGGGGCAAACGAAACAGGAACGAACGACAGGGGGACAGGTATAGTGTTTCAAAACACTGCACCTGTCCCCCTGTTTTCATACAACATCAACCATTTTCCTTCTTTGAGTATCGTAACTCGGTCAGCAATGCTCTTGGCATGTCATGGGTTACAAATATTACGTTTATTTGCGTCTGGTTTAAAATTATTTTTATTTCTTCCCTGATTTTGCTTCGCAGTTCGGCATCACCCCAAAATTTCTTTTTCTTAAGAGTAAGATGATACTTACGAGCGCGAAGATAGTAATTGTTAACCTTATCCAGTTTGTATTGATATTTATAATATCAAAGCTTACTAAAGCCTCAAGAGCAAGAGAAGGAAGTTTTCCAAGGGCAGTGGCGATTAAAAAATGTAACATATAAATATTACTTACCGCACCTGCTAACGTTACAAAACCTGAAGGAATAAAAGGCAAAAGCCTTGCTTGAAAAAGTAGTACAGTAATTTTGAATCCCTTTGCAGAGACAATCCTATCTAACATAATGTGTTTTCTACCCAAGCGTTCAAGTCTCTTTTTAAAGCCTAATCTGTAAAGGTAGAACGAAACCAAAGCACCAATTACCTCTCCGACCCAGGAGATTATAAAGCCATTAACAGGACCGAATACAATAACATTTGCACCTGTGACAAAAATTGAAGGAATAATACCAGCAACAGCAATAAGAATACTAATGAATAAGCTTGCTATAATTCCATACGCACCCCAATAATTTATTGAATCTGCAAAAAATTGTGAAGACATAGAGCTAGTTCCTTTCGTATAGCTTGATGTATTTCTTTTAATGTACAATAAAATGATCAATTAATATAGGATTTTCCCAATAATGTTGAGAATTGATGGGGGGAAACAGGGGGACAGGTTCAGTGTTTTGAAACACTGAACCTGTCCCCCCGTTTCCCCCCGTTTCTTACCCCCGTTTCTTAATTTGGATGGTTGTTAATATAATTCCTAAGCCAATAGGTGTGAAATTCTTCGTCGAGAAGATATTCCATTAGAATATCTTTGATTATTCGGTATTCCTTTTCTTCCAATTCCTGAATAAACTTACGATATGCTTTCATTGCCTCATTTTCTAGAAGAACGCCTAATTTGCACGTATTATGTTGACCAATAGATTCAACGGTTTCACCTACAAAACTACCTGCTAGTTGTAAAACTGAACCGACGACAGAAGGAACCTCCTCATTGGCTTTGTCGATTATATTGGCAAAATAGTCAGCATGTCCTTGTTCTATTTGCACCATTTTTTCAAAGGCTTTTTTGTAATATTCGTCTGTAGCAGAGTTAGCTTGTGCATTGTAAAAAGCAACCTGAAAGGTCTCTAAGGTATAAAATTCTTTTAAGCGAAAGATGAATTTATTATCCATTACTTACTCCTTCTATGATACTATTCATACTTATAATTTACTGATAATAAGCAAACTATGACTAGTTTAAGCTGCTTCCTAACAAAGTAACAATAGGTTCGGTTTTAGGTGTCAGTATGGGTAGTAAAATTCCCGCAAGTTGGAGATTCGATTGACTTGATTAAGAGAGCCGATAAAGTTATGTGTGAAGTTAAGAATCAAATAAAAAAAGGGCCTGAGAATGATTTCTACACCATTGACGAATACTAATTCAAACTTATGATTAAAGTTCTCTTAGAGGAGGTCTATATGTGGCTAAGAAAATGAAAACAATGGATGCAAACCAGGCTGCAGCCGAAGCATCCTATGCTCTGACTGAGGTTGCAGCTATCTTCCCTATAACGCCCTCTTCCCCAATGGCTGAGGGAGTTGATGAATGGTCGGCACATGGTAAAAAGAATTTATTTGACCAACCGGTAAGAGTTGTAGAAATGCAATCCGAGTCTGGAGCTGCAGCAGCAGTACATGGCTCACTTCAAGCCGGTGCACTGACGACAACCTATACGGCTTCCCAAGGGTTACTACTGATGATTCCAGAAATGTATAAAATGGCAGGAAATCTAGTGCCGGCAGTCTTCCACGTTAGTGCTAGGGCCTTAGCAACACAAGCTTTGTCAATTTTTGGAGACCATCAAGATATAAACGCCGCTCGTCAAACAGGCTTTACGATGATTTGCGCGAACAATGTTCAAGAAGCTATGGATTTAGGCTTTGTTTCTCACCTTGCAGCGATTAAATCAAGGGTACCGGTTTTGCATTTTTTTGATGGTTTCAGAACCTCTCATGAAGTGCAAAAAATCGAGACCACAAGTTATGATGAAATTGCTGGTCTAGTAGACTTTGAAAAAATAAAAGAATTTCGAGAAAGATCTCTAAATCCTAACCATCCCGTCCTAAGGGGTACAGCCCAAAATCCGGACATTTATTTTCAAGGTCGTGAGGTTTCAAACCCTTTCTTTGAGGCTGTACCTGATATTGTTGAAGATTATTTCAAGGAGATTAAGAGAATTACCGGACGCGAGTATCATCCTTTCCAGTACTATGGGAATCCCGAGGCTGAAACTATTATTGTGGCCATGGGTTCTGTTTGTAACACCATTGAAGAAACCATCGACTTTATGGCGCAACGGGGAGAAAAGGTCGGGCTGATAAAAGTACACCTATATCGTCCATTCTCTAAAAAATACTTCTTTGATGTACTGCCTAAATCCGTTAAGAAGATTGCTGTCCTTGATCGAACCAAGGAACCTGGATCTACTGGTGAACCTCTATACCTCGATGTTTTACAAATTTTTAACCACGAGACCTCAAAACCAATCATCGTGGGAGGGCGTTATGGTTTAGGTTCTAGAGATACTACTCCTTCTCAAATTCTTGCTGCTTACCAAAACTTAAAGAAGGCTCAGCCGAAGGACCGCTTTACCATTGGCATTATTGATGATGTGAGCCACACCTCTTTACCAATCGAAGAGACTATTGACACTTCGCCAGAAGGAACTATCCGGTGTAAGTTTTGGGGACTTGGCTCTGATGGTACAGTTGGAGCAAATAAAAGTGCGATAAAAATCATTGGTGATAATACTGACCTTAATGTACAAGGCTACTTTGAATATGATAGTAAAAAATCCGGTGGAACGACAATTTCTCACCTGCGTTTTGGTAAGCAGCCCATCAAATCCTCTTATTTGGTATTTGATGCAGATTATATTGCTTGCCATAATAAGTCGTTTATTTATCACTACGATATTTTAAAGGGTCTGAAAAAGGGCGGAACCTTCGTTCTAAACTGTCCTTGGCGAGCAGATGAACTAGAAGATCATTTGCCAGCTGCCCTTAAGCGCTATATTGCTAAGAACAACATTGATTTCTATATTATTGATGCCGTTTCCATTGCTGGGGAAATCGGGCTCGGCGGACGTATCAACATGGTCATGCAGTCCGCTTTCTTTAAGCTAGCTAAGGTGATCCCTGTCGAGGAGGCCATTCAATACTTAAAAGGCTCCATACAGAAAGTTTATGGCAAGAAGGGTTCCAATATTGTAGAGATGAATCATAAGGCTGTTGATCGTGGAATTGAAGCTTTACATAGGGTTGAGGTTCCTGGTTCTTGGGCTGAGGTTCCTGATGAGACTATGCCTATTAAAGATGAGCCTGACTTTGTAAAAAACATTCAACGTCCAATGGCCCGTCATGAAGGAGAAGATTTGCCATGTAGTGCTTTTGTCGGGGTAGAGGATGGAACCTTCCCCTTAAGCACAACACGCTACGAAAAACGTGGTATAGCCGTTTACATACCCGAATGGCAAATCGACAAGTGTATTCAATGTAATCAGTGTTCCTATGTCTGCCCTCATGCAACCATTCGTCCTTTCCTCTTAGATGATAGCGAGTTAGCAAAGGCCCCAGATACCTTCAAGACTAAGAAACCGATTGGCAAAGCCCTGGAAGGTTATCATTATCGGATTCAGGTTACGCCCCTTGACTGTACTGGTTGCGGAAACTGTGCAGATATATGTCCTGCACCAGGGAAGGCAATTATTATGAAACCCGCTGACCATGAGATTGAAATGGAATCGGAAAACTGGGAATATGCTATTAAAAATGTGACTGAAAAACGGCATCTGATGGATGTTAAGTCTTTAAAAGGAAGTCAATTCGCCCGCCCACTGCTTGAGTTCCATGGAGCTTGTCCAGGCTGTGGTGAGACACCTTATGCTAGACTTATTACCCAGTTGTATGGTGACCGGATGATGATTGCCAACGCTACGGGTTGTTCCTCCATCTGGGGCGGAAGTGCACCTTCTGTTCCTTATACAGTTAATGCAGAAGGTAAAGGACCCGCCTGGATGAATCCACTCTTTGAAGATAATGCAGAGTTTGGCTATGGTATGTATCTTGGTTCAAAGCAAATTCGAGCTAAACTTGCTCAACTAATGCAACAAGGCTTAGAGAGCTCGATTAGCGAAAATCTCAAAGAAATCTTCCGAGAATGGCTGGAAAATATGGAGGACGGAGAAGGTTCTAAGAGAGCCTCAGCCAGAGTGCTTGAAGCAATGCAAGCGGAAGATATCGCGGGCAATCCAATCCTTTCCGAAATCAAGGAAAAGAAAGACTATCTCATCAAACCCTCTGTTTGGATCTTCGGCGGGGATGGTTTCGCTTATGATATTGGATATAATGGGATTGATCATGTCATCGCGAGCGGAGATGACATCAATATTCTTGTAATGGATACTGAAGTTTACTCGAATACGGGTGGCCAAGCTTCCAAAGCAACCCAAACTGCCGCCATTGCTAAATTTGCGGCTGCAGGAAAGAGAGTTCGTAAAAAAGATCTAGGTCTCATTGCTGCAACCTATGGCTATGTCTATGTTGCCCAAATCGCTATGGGAGCAAATATGAATCAAACGATTAAAGCAATTGCTGAAGCAGAAAGCTATCGTGGGCCGTCTATCATCATTGCTTACTCCTCTTGTGTAAACCACGGAATCAAATCTGGTATGGGTACGAGCATCTTTGAACAGAAAAAAGCTGTTGAATCGGGGTACTGGCATCTCTGGAGACATGATCCCAGGCTTAAAGATCAAGGTAAGAACCCGTTTATACTTGATTCGAAAGAACCGACGGCTTCTTTCCAAGACTTCTTAAAAGGTGAAATACGTTATTCGTCTCTCCTGAATGTATTTCCAGATGCCGCTCAAGAAATGTTCGACGCGGCAGAAGGACATGCGCGAGAAAAATATCAGACCTTAAAACGTTTTGCAGAGATGCAATATTAGTCTACTAACTAAAATGACTCCCATCCATAACTGGACGGGAGCCATTTTAGTTTGCAAATTATGAGAGCGAATTAGAATCAACCCACTCCTTGGCATTGTGCACGGATTCCTCGCTAGGGATAGGAACATTTGATTCGGGTTTAACACTTTCGATATGTCCTCGCCATGCAGCCGTGTCATGCCTTTCAATGGGGTTCCCTAAGAACTTTTCTTTTGATTGATTTTCCGCCATCATATAACCTCCTTTAAGATTTGGTTTATTATTCCCAAGTTTTTGTGATATATTTTGTTTAGTTTCAATATCAATGTTTGAATTAGTATTCTTAGTTTTTTCCAATAGAAAAAATTAAGATGCTAAGTTTGATTGAAAACTCGATTTGTGTTATGATTAAGTTCTCTTTAAAGAAATGGAGGGTTCCTAGTGACTTCATCGATTAGACTAAGACTACAAACTTTGAACCGTTAATTGAATACGTTCAAAGGATCTGCTTGCTTGCAGAGTAAATGGGATTGGTCTGTCTATTTTTAGGAACCTTATTCTACAATTTTGTAATAAGGCTAGTTGCGTTAAGACCTAATATTTTTCATAAAATGAACTATCTCTTACAATAAGCACAGGCAGGTAGCCTGTGCTTTTTGCTAACCAAATTTACTATAGAATGAATAGAGGTTAGATATAGAGTTAGAGATAAAAAAGGACGTGAATAGTTTGAAAGAGTCTAATGGTCAGGCAAGAGACCTTAACAAAGAGAAAACCTTCAAAAAGAATATTGTTTTGTTTTTAGGAAGCCAGAGCATATCTCTCTTTGGATCTGCTTTAGTTCAGCATGCCATCATGTGGTATATCACATTAACCACTCAGTCGGGCGTTATGATGACTATATCGATTATTTGCGGCTTTGTGCCTGCGTTTATACTGTCTCCAGTGGCGGGTGTATGGGCTGATCGCTATAATCGCAAAATGCTTATCATTCTGTCGGATGCACTGATCGCGATTGCAACACTAATATTGGCCATCTTGTTTTTAATGGGATACGAGGCGCTTTGGCTGCTATTTGTGATGTCTACCGTTCGGGCGATTGGGACAGGTATTCAAACACCAGCGGTTGGGGCCATCCTTCCGCAGATTGTGCCTGAGGAAAAGCTAACCAAGGTGAGCGGGACGAATGCAAGTATTCAATCCATTGTACTGCTCATTTCTCCCATGGTTAGTGCTGGACTTCTTACAATAGCTTCTCTTGAAACCATTTTCTTTATCGACGTAATTACGGCTGCTATAGCGATAATTACATTGCTGGTATTTTTAGATATTCCGGTTCATGCGAAGGCCCTACAAAAGCAAACAACCAGCTATTTCAGTGATTTCAAACAAGGTTTGGTCTATATTAATAACCACAGCTTTCTAAAGAGCTTTTTTGTATTTTTTGCTTTTTTCTTTGTCCTAATTGCACCTGCCGCCTTTCTAACCCCACTACAGGTTACGCGCACTTTCGGTGAGGAGGTTTGGCGTTTGAGTGCCATAGAAGTTACTTTCTCAATAGGTATGACCGCTGGGGGACTCCTTATTGCTGCATGGGGTGGTTTTAAAAATAAGATTCATACCATGGCATTAGCGAGTTTTATGATCGGTGCTTGTACTTTGGCCCTGGGGCTTGTTCCTGTTTTTGGGATTTATTTGATCTTCATGGTTTTGACTGGAGTAGCAATGCCGGTATTTAATACCCCTTCTACAGTTTTATTACAAAAGAAAGTTGAAGGGGATTATTTAGGCAGAGTATTCGGGGTGTTAGGAATGATAGCAACCTCGATGATGCCGCTGGGGATGCTCGTCTTCGGACCAATTGCCGACATTATTAAAATAGAGTGGCTTCTTATAGGAACGGGCATATTGTTGTTTATACAGGGATTTTTCTTGTTAGGCAGTAAAGTGTTGATTGAGGCAGGGAAGCCTGCCCCAGAAGAAGCTCATAATTAAATTAATAAAGTCGTGGGGCCTGAACTGAGCAGGCCCCACGACTCTTTTTGGACTATCAGACCCCTATGCAGTTTGGGGGACCACTGATGAATCAAAACTCCAGCCAGCTTTTGTCATTGCTATAAAAGCAACATCGCTATGTCATACTGAAGGAGGAACGACTGAAGGATCTAGATCCTTCGCTATCGCTCAGGATGACATAAACCTAAACATATTTGCAGGGCAGTGCCGAAAATATATAGCATTATCTGTTGGGATTTAAGGAATCTAGAGTCTGAGCGTATGCCTTTTCTAAGGAGTTTATTCTGGACAGGGCTGGGGGATGGCTATAACTGAACCAGACGATGAAGGGGGGAGGAGACAAATCAGATAAACTCCGACTGGCAAGGTTTTTCTGCAATTGGATTCCTCCGGAGAGGTCTCTGGTCAGTTCAAGTGAAAACCGGTCCGCACGGAATTCCATTCCTCTGGAGATAGAACTTTGCAGAGGACTGCTTACAAAAAGAATAAGGAGTAGTGCCAGTTGTAAAGCTGCCCAGAGCTGAGGCGGCTTTTCTCTGTTTTTAGTTAGCCAAGGTTTTAAAAGGACTGTCAGTAAACCAAAGACAGTGAAAGTTCCTACTATTCCGTAGAAGAGCCCATGGATGATATCGTTCTGTCTCCAATGTCCCATTTCGTGTGCAATGACTGCTTTGACCTCAGGTAAAGAGTAATTATCTAGGAGAGTATCGTAAATGACAATTCGTTTAGTCCTACCTACCCCGGTAAAATATGCGTTGGCCAAAGTCGTTTGCTTGCTGGCATCCATGACAAATACATCATCAATGGTTAGTCCGGCTTTTTGAGCAAGATCATCAACTATACTTATAGCAGCAGAATCGGTTAAAGGTTCAAAATTGTTAAAAAGTGGAGAGATAATGATGGGCAAAAAAAAGTGTGCAATAACGAGCCAGAGACTAAAGAGAATAGCCCCCACCAACCACCAATAGCGTGATAACCGACTGACGAGCCAGAAAAAAAGTAGACCTCCCACCAGAGTGATCAGGAGCTCAATTCCGGAATTTTTCAGATAGTCGATCCACCAACCTGCCGGGTTTTGTGTACTAAAACCCCAGGCTTTTTGCCAGTAATACCCGATGTAATAAGAAAAGGGAAGGGACAGAGCTTTGGATAAAAGCCATATGCATAGTATGGATACTGCGGAGGTCAACCAATAATCCCTGCAAATCATTTGTAGGCGATGGAAGAGAGTCTGTCCCTTGTGGCTAAAGAGTAACCAAAATAATAGGACAATCTGCAGGAGAAACTTCAATATAAAGAGGAGGCGGGGTGTTGAATTGTATAATCTGGCCTTGTCAGCCATAGCTAAGGAAAAATACTTAGTAACCGAGGGATCGATAGGCCCAGGAAAGAGAGCGGACCCAAGATATAGCAGAGCAAAAATCAGGGTTAATCCGATGAGGAAAAACCAGCCGTTTTTGCTTCGACGTATGCCGTTATCAAGATAATACATTTTCAAATTCTCCACCTTTAAATTTAACTATCCTTTAGGAGTTATTAATTAAGAGAGCAGCTACTGATTCAACAAAACCGAAGCATTTTCTTTATGGTCTAAGTATTGGAGATAGCCATCGGAAAGCTGCATGAGTGATTTGATTCGTTGTTCTTCTTTAAGGAAAAACTCGTCATTTCTCGTGATAGTGCGATTGTCTAAGGAATGCCCAATCTTGCTTCCAGACATATGCAGTAAATCTGACGTTATAAATGTTCCTTCAGGATGATAAAAACGAAAACCAAGCAAGTTTTGAGGATGATTCAAGATATCCTGGCCAAAAGTGATCTGCTGACCTAAGGTGACGCCTAGTAAATTTGCAACGGTAGGAAGGAGATCGACTTGCCCACCAGGAGAATCAATCACTTGAGGCTTTAGACCAGGAACTCGGATAAGCAAAGGTACATTTAGAGCATGGATTACATCATGTTCTCTCCCCAATAAATGAGTTAGAGTATCCTTGTGTTCTCTTTCCATGACCTTGGTAACCCCAAAATGATCCCCAAAGACGATAAAGATTGAATCCTCCCAGAGGTTAGCTACTTTAAGATCGTTTATAAATTTCCCTAAAGCATAATCCTGATAATTCACGGAGGATAGGTAGTTCCCTATAGTAGTTCCTTCGAGTTTAGATGGAAGCATGATTTGTTTTTTGTGTTGGGGTAGGACATAAGGATGGTGATTGGTAAGGGTTATAAGACTGGCGTAAAACCGTTGATTCCTATTCCGGTAATCAATCAAAATCGGCAGAGCTTTTTTAAAAAGTATTTCGTCAGAAGAACCCCATTGACCAAGACGGTCTTCGTCTCGGTAGTAATCTTTATCAAAGTATTTATCGAATCCAAGAGCAGGGTAAAGGTTATCTCGGTTCCAGAAAGTTACATCGTTGGGATGGAAGGTGAACGATGTATAGCCTTTAGCTTTAAGAAGACGTGGTAAAGAGGGATAGTCTATATCAACATAATCAGTAGAAATACCTCCCTTTTGCAGGGGATAGATCGAAGTGTTAGTAATGAATTCGGCATCAGAGGTGTTTCCTTGGCCGATCTGGCTATAAAAATGAGAAAAGTACAGACTTTGTTTTACGAGGTTGTTTAGATTGGGGGTGATTTCTTGATTATTAACGGATAGGCCAATGAGAAAGTTTTGGGTTGACTCCAATTGTACTAAGATGACGTTTTTACCTGAAGCTGAACCGAAATACTTTGGCCAGAGGATGGGCTCGATTTGCTTAAGCTGGTTAACAGCAGCTTGGTTGAACTGTTCCGATTTCAAGGAGGTCTCGTTGCTTTTGCTTAAATACTTGTAAAGCTCGTAACCCTGGGCATTAAACAATCCAACATCGCGGGTCATTGCCATCCTGTTATCTTTGGTAGAATAAAAGCCGATATTCAGGAGAGAAAGAAACAAAGCTAGTAAAATAACTATAAGGATAGTTTTGTGGTAATAAGCAGAGGTGGTTTTGTGACGATGTGTAAGGGAGGGGAAGAAGGTTGTCACTTTAGGCGATTTTTCGAATCTAGAAAAGGGAAGTACTCTTTTTGAGAGACTGATGAAAGGCTGCAGAATAAATAAAAGAATAAAATCAACGTAGAAAACAAAGTAGGCCGGGGAGAACAGATCAAAAATGCTTGTATTAAGTTCGTTGATTAAACGGAACTGCAGGATGGCATGGAAATTAAGGAGCTGACCAAAATAACTATAGTATATAACATTGGCCATAAAGTAAGTAGATAGTAGAAGGTTAATGATCCAAAACAAAGCGGTTGTACGAGGTTTGGTTAGCTCTAATAGGCCGAAAATTATTACTAAGGACGCTAATTCCCAGAGAAGAACTTGTATATTCGTCGTCTGAGGGAATACAAAGCTGCGCAGGAGGAAGATTTTAAGCAATACAATCATTATAAATATTGTAACTCTTCCCCTCAATAGGGGGTATAAATGAGGAAGACGCATGTACATAGTTCCTTTCGTTTAATTGTCTAGTTTGTAACTAAGGTAATACTATGACATACAGACTTCAGGTATGTACCCGCCGGAACTAGTGGCTGAGTTTTTTTCTCTTGATCCTATGTCTTACTAATAGTAAACTAAAGATACTGGTATAGTTTCCTTCGTAACCGTAAGCTGTGCCAGCGAATGGGAATCAGGGGGTTAAATCATGCGTGAGCGAATTGTCCAGGCTGCTACAGAGTCTATCAAAAAATATGGGTTAAGAGGCTTTACATTAGATGACATTACCGGCGAACTTAGCATGAGTAAAAAAACCATCTATAAGTATTTTACCTCTAAAAATGAACTGATCTCAGAAATCGTGCAAAGAGCTGCTGAAATCGAAAAACAACGAGTGTTACAAGAAGTTGATCGTTGTCCAACATGGTTTGAAAAGCTGAATGCTATCCTCTCTGTATACTCTTATCCGGCCATTCCCTTCCGAACCCTCAATGAACTGCAGCGTTACTTTCCTGCGGAACAAAAGACGATTGATGAAATTCGCCGTTTTCGGGAACAAATGGCTATGGCCGCCTTAGAAGAGGGTATCTCCCGAGGGGACATTCGGGATGATCTTGATCCGGCTATTATGTTGCTGACATTTACTAAGACAGTTCTGTCACCAATGGAAGACCAATTTCTAAATGCTAATGATATCACGATTCATCAACTCCTTGAGCAAATGAAAAAGCTTTTATTTTATGGCATCCTAAATCGTTGTGAAGGGGATTTGATAAACAAATGATGAAACGTAAGCAACTGTCTATTACCATTCTAGCGTTTCTGTTGCTTCCCGCCTTATTAACCGGCTGTGGTTCTCAGCCGACGGATACGAATCCGGTGGAGATTACCCGACCAGTAACGGTTTCTTCGTTGAGCGAACAGTCCCAGCCAGTCCAGTCGGAGTACCTAGGCGTTATCGGCTATGGGGAATTAAAAAAGTACAGTTTTAAAGTCACAGGAAAACTGGTTCTGCTGAATGTACATAAAGGGAAAGCCATTCAGCAGGGAGAACTGTTGGCTAGCCTAGATCAGACGGATCTTTCCCTAGCTTTGCGTAATTCGCAAATTAATCTCTCTCAGGCTGAACAAGTCTATCAGGATGCCTTAAATCAATATACTAAGTATCTGGAACTCGCTAAGGCTGGAGCCTTGGCTCAGTTGGATCTGGATAAAGCCAAACTGGATATGGACGTAAAGGAGTCCACTTACCAGAAGGCTCAACTCGATGTAGAAGTTAAACAAAATGCCTTGTCCGATACGAAACTCTATTCGGATATGGCCGGTTATGTGACAGATATCCTGTATAAGGAAGGAGAAAATCTAGCCGCAGGATACCCTGTCATCGTCGTCCGCAGCCAAGAGCAGGTGATCAATGTCGGCCTTGACCAGACCGATGCTGCGAAGACTAAGTTAGGGACAAGAGTTAAGGTTAAAGTTAGTAACTTTACGGGAGAGGGTCAAGTAACCCACATTGATCAATTGCCGGATAGCGAGACTCGTACCTATAACACCGAGATTAAATTATCGAAAGAAATTCCGGCCGAGGCCTATTTTATTGGTGCCACAGCCGATGTTTCCTTGGCTTCTGGTACAGAGCAAGGAATCTGGATCCCTATTTCTGCGGTGATGAATGACGGTGAAGATTACGTATTTATCGTCGAAAGTGATCGGGCTGTCAAGAGAAATATCAGCCTAAAAAACAGTCAAGGATTTAATGTTCGGGTCGAAGGGCTCAAGCCGGGAGATAACCTGGTTACTTCGGGTATGAAGGAATTGAGTGAGGGCATGACGGTTACGATGACTCAGACGGCAGGAGGACAATGATGGATAAGGGGATAATTTACCAAGTCATCCATAATCGCCGGTTTACCCTTTTTTTCACCTTCATAGCCTTATTGCTGGGAATTTATAGTTTTTATGTCATACCTAAACAGGAAAGCCCGAAGGTGAACGCCCCCTTTGCCATTATACAGACGATTTATCCAGGCGCAGAACCTGCGGATGTAGAAAAACTCGTCACTAAAGTTATCGAAGATAAAACCATTGAAGTCCCAGGTTATAAAACTTCCTCTTCATATTCCCGAAACAGCGTTTCCATCGTCGTCTTAGAGCTACAAAATGACGCAGATGTTGATAAAGCTTGGCTGGATTTGAGGCGCTATATGGATGATCTCCAAAGCACTCTTCCATCTGAGTGCCAAAAGATTGAGGTTCAAACAGATTTAGCAGATACTCCCGGCATGATCCTAAGCCTTTCTGGCGATCAATATTCTTATGAACAGCTTTCCGATTTTGCTGATCAGTATAAAAATGAGTTAAGCAAAATCAAGGGCATTACCCGTTTTGAAGTTGACGGGGTACAAACAAAAGAAGCTCAAGTTGAAGTCAATACCTCAAGGTTCAATCAACTTGCCCTGTCCTTAGAGGATATAGTCAATGCCTTAAAAATTCAAAATGTCAACATTCCTTCGGGTTCCCTAAGTGATGGAACTTCCAAGATCAATGTCAGTATCTCTGGCAGTTTTAACTCCCTTCAGGACATTGAAAATTGTGTAGTATCTATTTCAAAAGCTACGGGAGCTATAGTTTATTTAAAGGATATCGCCAAGGTATCCTGGGGATTAGCAGATTCCACGACCCGCATCAGAGAAAATGGAAATAATGCTATTTTGTTAAGCGCATTCTTCTCTGAAAATGATAATATTGTCATGATTGGTCACGAGGTTCAGACAATACTTCATCAGTTGAAACAACAATTGCCCCCGGGCTTAATTGTTGATGAGGTCACTTATCAACCGGCTAATGTTGATAAAAGTGTGACTAATTTCTTTGAAAACCTGCTGGAAGGGATTGCCTTGGTACTGGCCGTGGTTTTCCTTGGGATGGGTCTAAAAAATGCTATTGTGGCTTCGACCGCCGTACCACTTTCTATTCTAATTGCTTTTTCTGCCATGTATCTCCTTGAAATTAAAGTGCATGAGATTTCCATTGCCGCATTGATCATTTCCTTAGGTATACTGGTCGACGATGCTATCGTAATTATTGATTCCATTCAGGTCCTGATCGACGAGGGAATGGAAAAAATGTCCGCCTGTGTAAACGGCACAAAGCGAGCTGTCTTACCTGTATTTACGGCTACATTAACCACTGGGGCAGCTTTTGCTCCCATGCTTTTTGTACCAGGTCCAGCGGGAGAGTTCCTGCATTCCTTGCCTGAGGTTGTGATTCTAGCTGTTGCTGCCTCGTTTATCGTCGCTATCTTTGTCACTCCCGTCCTAGCCTATATCTTTTTTGATCAACTCAAACAGAGGAAAACTTACAAGCGATCCCCGGTGAAAAACTTCTATCAGGGCTTTCTGGCTATCAGCATGAAGTATAAGAAACTGACCCTTCTTATAGCCCTCTCCATATTCGGGCTTACTGCTCTTTTAGCCCTTAAGCTACCAGTAATGTTTTTTCCAAAGGCAGACGTTAATATGTTCTATATAAATATCCATGCTGAAACTTCTGCTGATCTGGACAACACAGACCGCGTAGCTCAACAGGTAGAGAAGCTAGTTTCTGCCCAAAAAGAAGTCTTGGATTATACAACCTCCGTAGGGGAAGGACTTCCTAAATTCTATTTAACAGTGGAACAATCAACTCAATCCCAAGATTTTGCCCAGGTTCTGCTGAAAGTGGACTTAGCCAAAGGCGGTCGGTTTAAGTCCAATGAGGAAATGGCCGTTTATATGCAAGAACATTTGAACGAACGCTTGATTGGTGGAACGGCTCGGGTTGAGTTGCTGGAAAAGGCTTTCCCTGGTACCCCCATAGGTATCCAAATTAACAGTAACGATCAGCAGGCCCTGACCAAGGCAGTTAACTATATCCATGATCAACTGATAGCTATCCCAGGGACTTTGAATGTGGAGGATGACTTAGACAGTTCTGAATATCAGTTTAAGGTTAATATTGATCATGATAAAGCTTCTCAATCGGGTATCACCAAATACGACATAGAACGCCAAATTAATATTGCTCTAAAGGGAGCAGAAGCAACCGTTTTGCGTAAAGCTGGTAATGAATACCCCATCTTAGTAACGAGTGATATTCAGTCCAAAGAAGCCTTGGAAAACCTGGTCATCAAATCCTCGCTTAGTGACCAGAAAGTCCTGCTCAAACAAATTGCAACATTTAGCCTGGAAGCATCTATTCCCACGATTCGCAAATACGACCGTGAGCTGGCCATCACTGTCTCTTCCCAGGTTAAACCAGGCTACAGTGCTGTTACCATCGAAAATAACCTCAAACAAATCCTTGCCCAAAACCCAGAGGTGTTAAAAGGGGTCAGCCTTTCCTATAAGGGGGAAGCGAAAAATATCAGTGATAATTTCGGCGATCTGGGAACAGCAGCTTTATTTGCCCTCTTAGCTATTTATGTCATTCTTATGCTCCAGTTTCGCTCTTTCTTGCAGCCCTTCATCATCTTTATCACGATCCCCCTCTCACTCTTTGGTGTTATCATCGGTCTGTTTGCTTTCGGCCAGCCCCTTTCATTTACTGCACTAGTTGGGGTTGTCAGCCTCATGGGAATTGTGATTAAAAATGCCATTCTATTGATAGAATATATCAACATCGCCCGCAAAGAAGGGATGTCAGTAACGGAAGCCTGCTTTGACGCCGTGAGCAAACGCTATCGACCCATTTTTCTGAGCGCCATGACGACAGTCATTGGTCTTGTTCCTTTAGCCCTCTCTGGGAGTGACCTGTTTGAACCGTTGTCTGTAGCGATTATGTGTGGATTAATAGCCTCAACTTTACTGACCTTAGTGATTATTCCCGTAGTTTATAGCATTTGGTTTGAAAAGAGAGAGGTATCCATTACTACAGGAAATGCGACAATTTAGATATCATCTAAACCAAACCTCCTAGGTATAATAAGTCTAGGAGGTTTGGTTGTATTAATTATTAAAGCGTTTTTAATTGCTTTTTGAAAATACTTTATTTATAAAGAAGGAAACGGGCAAAATTCGGAGAAAGGTAAGTTCAAGTTAAATTGATGCGGATATCCGGGAAAGGAAGTCGAAATGAACAATATAATAGCAATTGTTGATGATTGCGAAGATGACATTTTTGCAATTAAGAAAATGATCTTGAAACAGAATAGTGATTATAAAATCGTTGACTTTACAGATCCCGAAGACGCTCTAGTTAAACTAAGGCAAGATAAGGTTGATTGCATTATTTTAGATTATTATTTTCCATTGATGAATGGACTTGAGTTCATAAAAGAATTTAGGAGCTATAATGATGATACTCCCATCATATTTCTGACAGGGCAAGGAAATGAAAATGTAGCTGCTGAATCTATTCAGGCGGGAGCCTTTCACTACATTATCAAGAGTGAAATCTCAGGAGAATCACTACATAACTGTATTCTTAAAGGAATTCTAAAGAGTGATTTAGACCGTAAAGAAAGATCCTACAATGAGTTCATTAAGACAATGACTAATATTATACCCGTGCCTTTGTTCTATAAGGATAAAAACGGAATCTATCTTGGGTGTAATAAGGCCTTCGAAGAGTTCATTGGTTTAAACAAAGATGAGATTATTGGCAAAACAGTCTATGATATCTCCGAGAAAAATGATGCAGAAACGTATGCAAATAGGGATCGACAGTTATTGGATAATCCGGGCACGACACAAACCTATGAACATGAGTACGTTAACCCTAATAATATGAGGAAATATGTCATTTTCAAGAAGGTCACCTATCGTGATTCTTTAGGAAACGTAAGTGGTATTATTGGAATAGTCAACGATATAACTGAGATTAAAGAACGTGAGACAGAATTAACCTCCAAGACCTATTACGATTCTCTAACTGGGATCTTCAATAGACGTTATTTTGATGAGTACGTTGAGATTGAATGGAAAAAATGCAAGAGAAAAAATGAGCCATTATGTTTAATAATGCTCGATATAGATTTTTTTAAAAATTATAACGATACTTATGGGCATCAGGAGGGGGATAATTGTCTACATAACGTCGCACAGGAAATTAAACTATCCTTACTACGTCCTTCTGATATAGCCGTACGATATGGCGGAGAAGAGTTTGTGGTGATTCTTCCTAATACGAAACTAAATGGAGCATATCGAGTGGCAGAAAGAATTAGACAAAACATCATTAATAGGGGGATTAAACATGTGGCTTCTGCAGTGAGTGATGTTGTAACCCTTAGTCAAGGAATAGCAGAAATGAGTGATATTAATGATACTGTTGATAAGTGTTTAAGGAATGCAGATCAATCATTATATGAGGCCAAGAAAAATGGTAGAAACACCATAAGGTGTTTGAGTGTTTATGATAATAACCAGGAGGAAGGCGAGGAGGGTTAATGTATTAATGGAATATAAATTTTCAGAGCTTTTCGACATAAAAGAGCTCCAGTCACTTATGGAGAGCTTTACTATAGCAACGGAATTTTCGACTGCCATACTTGACTTAGAAGGGAAAATTCTGACGTCCGCTGGTTGGTCAGATGTATGTACGAAATTTCATAGAATTCATCCGATAACGAGTAAACGGTGTACGGAAAGTGACACTGTATTGGCAGCTCAACTTAATAGAGGGGAACATTATAATATCTACAAGTGCAAAAACGGTTTGATTGATGTGGCAGTTCCGATTATTATTGAAGGAACTCATATGGGAAACCTCTTCATTGGACAAATCTTGTTTGAAGTTCCTAATGTAGAATATTTTAAAAAGCAAGCTAAGGAATTTGGGTTTAATGAATCCTTCTATCTTGAGGCATTAAATAAAATGCCAGTGTTTACAGAAGAAAAGATTAAACAGACAATGGAGTTTTTATTAAAATTAGCAAAGATGATTGGTAACTTGGGATTAGCAAAGAAGCAACAGTTGGAAAGAAACAAACAAATATCGGATTTGTTGGAGATAGAAGAGACATTGAACCAAGAGCTAGTCCAGGAAAAAGAAAAGTTAGAAAGATTAACGGAAGAATTGCAAAAAAGTAATAAAGAACTTGATGATTTTGCATATATTGCTTCACATGACTTAAGAGAACCTTTGCGGGGTATCAACAATTATTCCGATTTTTTGTTAGAAGACTATGCGGATAAGCTAGATAATGAAGGAAAAAGTATGCTTATGACCGTAAGTAAACTCACTCATAGACTAGACCAGTTTATTGATTCTCTCTTATTTTTTTCACGACTTGGTAGAACATCCACCGATCAAAAAGCTGTCTCAATAAAGGATATTATCGATGATGCAATCAATTCCTTAGAGCTATCCATAAGAGAAAGGCCTACGGTTATAACCGTTAATGAGAATTTACCTGTCGTTAACTGCGATCCATTCAGAACAACTGAGGTTTTTAAGAATTTGATTGGAAATGCTTTGAAATATAATAATAAACCTGAAAGGCATATTGAAGTAGGATGTTTATTCACTGAATCTAATGAACCATTCTTCTATGTTAAAGATAATGGAATAGGCATAAAAGAAAAACATTTTGACAATGTTTTTATGATTTTTAAACGACTGCATCCCAGAGACAAGTATGGAGGGGGCACAGGTGCAGGACTAACCATTGCTAAGAAGTGTGTCACCTTACAAAGAGGTAAAATATGGATAGAATCAAAATTAAATGAGGGAACAACGTTTTACTTTACTGTCACAGAAGGAACGTTTTCATGATTTCCGAGGAGGCTGCAAATGAAAAATGGTCCAACTTCATTGATTATTATTGTGGAGGACAGCCCTGAAGACTTTGACACTACATTAAGAGCGTTCAAAAAAGCAGGGATGAAAAACAACATTCTTAGATTTGAAATGGGTGATGAGTGTTTAGATTATTTAATGGGAAGAGGAGAATATGAGGGCAAAAGGAATGAGTTGCCAGGACTTATCATGCTTGATTTAAACTTACCCGGAACAGGTGGGAAAGACGTGCTCAAAATAATAAAATCAGATGTAAACTTAAAGAAGATTCCAGTTGTTGTATTAACTACTTCAAACGATCTCAGAGATATCGAAAATTGCTATCAACTCGGTGCAAACAGTTATATTCAGAAACCAGTCAGCTTTGAGGGTTTCACTCTTGCAATAAAAAAGCTCAAAGAATATTGGTTTGAGATTGCTATATTACCCACTCAAGGATAATTAAAAAGAAAATAAAAGTAACAAATTCCTGCTTTGTACTGTCAAAGCAGGAATTAATGAGGTAACAGAATGCGAGGACTCCCTTCATGCTATTGCAAAAACTTCCTTTACAAACGTAAGGTATTCGGGTGCTTTATTGATGTCGGGTTCACCATGAGTCTGCGCTAATCCATGACGTATAGCACGTTTGATAACAGTTTCAAATACTTTTATGTCTGGGGTTTCAGCAAATTCTTTTCGCAGTTCTTGGAGCTTTACATGATGAAGATTAGTATGGTCTTGAACCATAGTGGGCAGTACTCCTAAAATATTGACCTTAGTACCTTCTTCCTGAATGCTTTTTATTAGACCAATTGTTTCATAAATACCATCGATGGATAGACCCTCTGGAAGGACAGGAATGATAATATCTGTAGAGGCTAACAGGGAATTCATAGTTGGAATGTCATTGCTTGGAGAAGTGTCGATGAGAATGTAGTCGTATTGTGTTTTTATCTCACTGATGGCTCTTCTTAGAAGGTATTTACGGGCTGGGAATAGCTTCGAATTTGTCTGAGCTGTGACTTTTGGGCTGAGATCCGAAAGTGATCCATTTGATAAGTAGAGATCAACCCCGTAAGCATGCTGCTTAATATCCTTCATTCTCGCTTCACCAATTAAAACATCATAAATTGTTTTCTTTAAATCAGTCTTCTTAATGCCGAAGGATAAGGCAATGTGTCCTTGAGCATCCATGTCGATGATCGCCGTCTTATATCCAAGACTAACTAACCCTACGGCCATGTTTGTAACGGTTGCCGTTTTGCCAACTCCACCTTTTTGTGAAGCAACGGCAATGATTCGTGCAGTTTGAGTATTTCTAGCGGCATTGATAGTTTTATTACGTTTAGCCATGTTACAACAACCCTTTCTCAAAAATATGTAATATTTAATTAAATATTACCATATAATACCAAAAGAGTATATACTAGGCGTTGTTTGATAACACGACATTTATTGTCGTTTAGCATAATTAAATAGAGTAATGCGCCATAATCGGAAGAGATTTTCAACCTTCTATATAATTTTAGTTATGACTTTTAATCTTATTTTTACTTGGCTCGTTCTAAGTCAACATGAGGTGTTACTATAAACCGGCTTTTTCGAATGAACCTGCTTGAATAAGGTTTCTTTTATGGTATATTATAGTAATCAATGACCATCAATCTTAGGCGGTAACTGAATTTAATGTTGGCCAGACGTCATTGGAACTGCTTAACGATTAGAACAAACGATAATGGAGGGATTATTATGGATAACCAAAAAACTTTAGAAAATTTAATGGCAGCTTTTGCGGGTGAATCACAGGCAAATCGAAAATACTCCGCTTACTCTAAAAAAGCAGAAGCCGATGGTAAAAAGAATGCCGCAAAGCTTTTTAAAGCAGCTTCTGATGCCGAAATCCTTCATGCTCAAAAGCATTTTGAAGTTGCGGGTAAGATCATGTCAACAGTTGAGAACTTGAAGGATGCAATCATGGGAGAAAATCATGAATATCAAAGTATGTATCCAGAGTTTTTGAAAGTGGCTCAAGAAGATGGAAATCAAGCTGCCGTGAGAACATTTACATATGCTCTAAAGGCTGAAGAGGTCCATGCAAGATTATATCAAGAGGCACTAGATAATCTAGATCAAGAGGAAGAAGTATTTTACTATCTTTGCCCTATTTGCGGAAACATTGAGAAAGTAGTACCTGAAAAGTGTCCTATTTGCGGAGTTCCGGGAACGAAATTCATCAAGTATTAGAATTGAATTGAATTCCTTTAAATAATCCCTACCTATTCGGCAAAGGTGGGGATTATTTTTTCGAGTCAATCATGCAGCTCTACTGTCAGGAAGATCTCTGATTGGGAGTTAAAGATGGGTATAGAAGGATTTTTTAATGATGAAGTAGAAAATACTTATATAGGTTTTGTTTTGATAGGAACGGAGGATACTAAGCGTGTGGGGTTTGATCACAACGACTTTCTTAGTGATTTATTGTCTAATGAGCTTTTATATTGGACGTAGGGGTTGGCAGATACTTGGTAAGACAAAAACCAGAAGCAAGATTATTTATGGAATAGTTCTCGGATTGTTAATCTTTGCGTTTCCCATGACAGAAATGGTACAAAATTGGCTTCCTCAAACATTCGCTCCGGGAGTTAGTATTACTGGTTGGTACGCCATGATTGCAGTAGTATACCTGTTTTTTTTGCTGATGATCGTTGATTCAGTGAGGTTGCTGGATAGACGTATTCCCATTGTTCCTAGAATCATTAGGGATCACGACCGGACTCCGAAAGCAGTGGCCTTGTTAATCCTTGGCTTGATTATTGTTACCCTTATATATGGTTCTTGGAATGCTCGTCATCCTGATATCACGCACTATGAACTTTCAATCGATAAAGAAGTTAGTACATTGAAGCAACTTCGGATTGTAATGGTCTCCGATATTCACTACGGAGAGATTATTGATGAACCTCGTTTGAATGGAATGCTTGAAGCAATCAACCAACTTCAGCCAGATGTCATTGTAATGGCAGGCGACATCGTTGATGGGAGGGTTAATCAGGAGGAATTTCAAAAACTCATCGACATCCTTAAACAAATGAACTCAAACTTTGGGACCTACATTGTTCCAGGCAATCACGATCGTTGGATAAGCAGCGTTGATTCGGTCCGTGATTTGGAGGAAGCGGGGATAGTAGTTCTCAGAGACCGACATATAAACGTGGGAGATAGTTTTTACATCATAGGGAGGGATGATCCAGGGCATCGACGTGATCAGGGACGTAAAGGTTTGGAAGAGTTAATGCAAGGAGTTGACCAATCTCTGCCCCTCATATTATTGGATCATCAGCCTATTAATTTAGAAGAAGCTGAAAAAAATGGAATCGATCTTCAATTATCTGGACATACCCACATGGGGCAGATCTTTCCTAGTCATATTATAACTCGCCAACTTTATGCCATAGACTGGGGATTGCTTACCAGGGGTAGTTATCATCTTATCGTGTCCTCCGGCTATGGGACTTGGGGGCCACCGTTAAGAATTGGCACAAATTCTGAGATCGTCGAAGTTATACTCAAATTCCCTCGCTAAGACTGGATTACTTTTCTCGTTTCTTCAGTTCCGTAATTAAATTGTATTTCAATTTGGTCTCTTCAAGCTTTTTACTAATAGCAGCTTTTATTTCTAGACTGTGACAACAGGCTAACTGCTCACGTAATTCATCGATGTCCTTTAAAAGTTGAACTTCCTCTGGTACAAAACCAGCATTCCTTAATAAGATGTATCCTGCGCGTATTCCCTCCGGAAGGCTTGCCCAGTAGTCAAGGTTGATAGGTTTGCCTTGAGAAGGGAGATTTTCGAATTCGCCGTTTCTCATGGCTTCTTGAATTCTATCTTCAACGATTCTTTCAAAAATGCTAGACATAAGCCTCAACTCCTTACCTATAATATATCTCAATAAATATCGGTATACCATAAGCTTTTAACTACGTGTAAGAGAATGATGGATAAAAATAACAGTAGACAAGCTGAGCTAAAAAGTGTATTCTAACAAAGCGCCAAAACGACGCACCTTGACTGAGTAGCTAACCAAAATTAGTAGTTGACAACGCGAGTTGAAAATGCTAATATGTGAATCGGTCTTGAAAATGATGGTCTTTGAAAACTAAACAACAAGGACAGCCAATGAGAGAGACTCGAAAGAGTTTCAAAATAAATCATGAGTCAATCATCTTCTTCTAGAAGTGAAATAACTTTTTTTGGAGAGTTTG
>NZ_JABZFS010000027.1:0-49346 GCF_014237355.1 Desulfosporosinus sp. | reverse complement strand
ACCGACTTAAATACAGAAAATCTATTTTGTAATACCCCTATAGATCTAAGAGATGGAGGCGGTCAAAAAACCGATCAATTTGTGGCCAAAAAACGATCATTTTACTTGACCGCTTACACATGATCTAAGTACGTCAAAAAATATTGTTTATCTTCTTCTGCTTTATATATGTACTCTCGATTGTTTCCTCTCTTAATTACATGGAATATTGCTCCCTTAAATTGCGCTCTAGGTCTTCTACCCATCACAACCCCCGCCAACAATTATTCTGACAACAATCTATTTGCTAGTATTCGCCCTTCACTACCGTTTTCCTACTGATAAAACACATTTTTCAATAAAATACACTTATTTACTAAAAAAGACAACCGCTCTATAGAACGGTTGTCTCGTCTCTATCATTTAATTCGTCTTAAGTTGGATGTTTCTAATTGTAACACTTCGAGCTTGGCCTCAATGCGTTCCAGTGCTTGTCCAGTCTTTTGGTTATGATCTATTTGGACTTCACGAAAGTCAAAGATTGCTCCAATCTTTTGCTCTACATCATGTTCAACAACAGTTATTATTTTAGCGACGTTTTGAGCTATTGTTTCTTGATCTGTTCTAAGCTCTTTCAATTCACTGCGCATTTCGGTTTGTGTTTGATATATTTTTGCGAGAAGCTCCATAACTTTTTGGTCCATTTCACACCTCCTTGCAACATGATTATAACATAATTTGTATGCTATTAACCTGAAATATATTTTGAATTTGGTTCACTCGGGTTCGACAGTCTGTAGGCCTTTTATGACGGCAACGGCAGGACTGGAGTATTATTAATGTTTTGTATCTCGTACTAAAGGAATTGTTGGATAGCCCAATTTTATATTTGAGCCGATACATTATTATATTTGAGCCGATACATTATTCACAATAAGTCAGCATATTACACACTTTTACAGGAAGTAAGGACCAATGGAAACTGGGAGGCTTGGATTGTCTATATCCTGAAGGGTATAGAGGTAAATTCTGAGGAGACTTTGGTTCTGGTTAAAAGAATTAATAGAGAAGTGATGCTATGACAGCTGAATAAAAGAAAAGCTCCCCAAAATTTATTCGAGGGAGCTTATCGACCTACTGTTCTACGAGTTTTATACTAAAATACAGTATATTGAAGAGGGTTTAGGCGTTTTGAAACGAACTTCTGTCAATTACCTTACCGCGCTTGAAAGAGAAGGCTTTTTAGTCTCGGAGAAACTTGGTAAGGAACGGATCTACCAAAATAAGCGACTCTTTGATTTGGTTAGGTATTAAAAATGAATTACCACATGTTTCATCATATTGCATCCTGCGTCCGATAATAACTCTTACGTTCAGTAATAAGAACCTTAGTTTTCACAAGCGAAACAATAACTTGATAAGTTGGTGTCAGGCACGGGGTCCGTGACACGGGGTCCGTGATATACACTGCTTACAATTTTGTCCTTTGTATCATTTGAGTATTGATAGATAATATCATGCAAAATTCCAAAAGCGTCGTTATATCTCTGATTTATTTGAAGTTGGTCATAGGTCTTAAGATAAATATATCCCAGATGTCTATCGGCAATCTCAAGATACTTTTTAAGACTCACCTTATCATTTTGGTTATGTTCTTGTTCTATAGCAACTTCAAAGCTTTGTAGTTGCTGTGATGCGAGTGTAGGATTAAAATGATCAATCTCTTTAATCATTTTTCTAAAAGCATTGCATAATAGCTTTTTATCGGAAGGATAATTCACATTAGCAGCGACATCCGTGCTGTTATCATGAATCGCTTTGTTTTAACTAAGTCTTTTTCGATACATTTCTTTACTATCTCAGTGAAAAAATTTTCAAAGGCCTCCTCACCGAGTCGTTTGGCTCTAAAGTGACTGATAGTAGTATCATCCGGAACATCGTCATCTAAATTTAATCCAAGAAACCACCTAAAAGCTACATCCGTTCTTATTCTGCTAACTACTTCAATATCAGAAAGATTGTATAGATATTCTAAAAGGCAAATTTTCAACATCATAACAGGATCTTTAGATTGTCTTCCAGTGATGTTGCTATATTTATCTTTTATAAGGTCGTATACAAATGAAAAATCGAGGATAGAATCAATCTTTAATAACAGATGGTCTTTAGGCATAAGTCGTTCAAAAATCATACTGTTAAACAAATCAATCTGTCCGCTATTTCTACCCATCATATGGACACGCCCCCTACAAACAACATCTATTCTGTATAAAAATTATATCATTCTGTATAAATATTATAAAGTTCTGCTTTTTCGGAGGTTTCTCAGGCAGCGGAACCCTTGCGGCGAATGAGCGCCACTTTATCGGAAAAAGAGAGCCATCTTCAGGCACCGGACTCGTTTATAACAATACAATATTGTCCCTATACTTTACATTTTTAGCGGCATTTTTTGTATCAAATACCCACTTAGAATTACTTGCGACAAAATCATAATCTACGTTGCTATGGGCTGCGGTAATTACTACTAAGTCATAGTCCTTCAGTATATCTGCATTGATAATATTAAGTCCTTTGAACTTTTCTCCGTTAAACTTATACTCGCTAATAAACGGGTCATAGTAATCAACCCAAGCACCTTCTTTGTTAAGAAGATCTATAACTTTGAGAGCCGGGCTTTCTCTGTAATCATCAATATCCTGTTTATAAGCCACACCTAGTGTAAGAATTTTAGAGCCGTTAAGTGCTTTCTTATCTCTGTTTAATATCTCCCTTGCTCTCTCAACGCAATATTCTGGCATTCTATCATTGATCATCATGGAGCTTTCAATCATTGATGTGTGAAAACCGTACTCTCTCGCTTTCCATGAGAGATAATATGGATCAAGAGGAATGCAATGGCCTCCTAGTCCCGGACCCGGATAAAACGCTTGGAAACCATATGGTTTTGACTTTGCAGCATCAACAACTTCCCAGAAATTAATGCCCATCTTATTACAGAGCATAGCCAGTTCATTAACAAGACCGATGTTGACATTACGGTAGGTGTTTTCAAGAATCTTCTCCATCTCAGCTATGGCTGGGCTGGAAACTGTAAATACATCCCCATCCAGTACTGCACGATACATTGCTGCAATAACCTCAGTAGCATCTTCACCAATAGCACCTACTACTTTAGGTGTGTTTTTAGTTTTGTAAATCAGATTGCCGGGGTCAACACGTTCCGGTGAGAAGCCAAGGTAGAAGTCCTCACCACATTTTAAGCCAGAGCCTTCTTCAAGAATTGGTTTAATGAGCTCTTCTGTAGTACCTGGATATGTAGTAGATTCAAGTACTACCATCGCTTCTCTCTTCAGGTATTTTGCAACTTCCACAGATGATGCTTTAACATAGCTAATGTCTGGCTGTTGATGGGAATCCAATGGTGTAGGAACGCAGATCGCAATAAAGTCTACGTCCTTCACAAAACTAAAGTCAGTTGTTGCAGAAAGCATACCCTTTTCTACTAACTCTTTAAGATCCCTATCTACAACGTCTCCGATATAATTAATGCCAGAATTGACCATATCGACCTTTTGGGGCTGTACGTCAAAACCAATTGTCTTAAATCCGGCTTTTGCCTTTTCTACAGCAAGGGGTAAGCCAACATATCCGAGACCCACTACGCCTACTGTTATTTGCTTGTTTTCGATTTTGTTTAGTAATGTTTGCTTCATTAACACTGCCTCCGTATATTCTAATTTGAAATAACTTTCATACAATCGTGAGAATTCCACTTCAAGTGGAAGTGGGAGTGGGACCCGCACTCTGCTTCGATAGGGGTAGACTCTCCCCACTGAAATCTTGATGTTCAACTTTTTTCGAACTAGTTCACTGTCCATACTTTGTATCCGTTATCTATTAAATGACATCGTCATTCGAATATCTTCAAAAAGACCATGCGCTCCGTCAGCATAAGAAAAACTCCAAATTGCTTGAATTAAATCTTAATGGAGAGGATCAGAGTTCAAGCATTCTTATCGATTACAGCCAAAACCTCTTTAACTCTTTTAGCTATACCCTCAACATCACTCTCACTCATATACGGATGCATCGGTAGCGAAAGTACTATATCACAAAGTTCATTAGTCACCTCAAAATCCTTCTCATCAAACCTTAGATCAGCAAAAGCACCCTGCCCATGCATCGGCTTAACATAGTAAATCATGCTAGGAATTCCTCGCTCTTTAAGTTTGGCTTGCAATTCATCTCTCTGCTCTTTACTTTTTAGCTTGATAGTGTACTGGGCGAAGCTTGAATAGAACCCTTCAGGAATTACAGGGACTTCGACAACGTTTATCAGCCTTTCGTTGTAAAGCCGAAAGACCCTATTCACATCTTCAACCTCATGATCGATAAACGCTTGTAATTTCACCTTAAGTAATGCAGCTTGAATTGTATCAAGTCTTGAGTTCATACCAACTCTTACGTTATCGTACTTGTTATCTCCTTTACCGTGTACTCGGAATGATTTAAGCAGTTTTGCAACTCCATCATCATTAGTGAATACTGCGCCACCATCTCCATAGCAACCTAACGCTTTGCTGGAAAGAATGAAGTGGTTGCTGCGTCCCCAAAGCTGCAAGCTATTCTATCACCTATTCTGCCGCCGAAGCCTTGAGCTCCATCTTCCAGTACCTTTAAGCCATATTTTTTTGCAATACGCTCTATTTCTGGATAGTTAGCAGGTAGTCCGAATAAATCAACTGCAACAATAGCTCTTGGAATATACTTTCCTTCAGCAATAGTCTTTTGGATTGCCTTTTCTAATTTAACAGTATCCATATTAAAAGTATCTCTATATACATCTACAAATACCGGTGTTGCTCCTTCGAAAGAAACAATTTCACCAGATGAAAAGAAGGTGAAGTCAGGTACGAATACTGCATCACCTTCTTTTATATCCCAAGCCATCATCATCAATGTCAATGCATCTGTTCCGTTAGCACAAGTTACACAATGTTTAACACCTACGTATTGAGCCAACTGTTCTTCCAACTCCGCCACTTGCTTACCACTGATATAATTCGCATCTAGCAACACTTCTTGTATGGCGGTATCGATTTCGGTTTTATATTTGAGGTACTGTACTTTTAGATCTCTGAATTCCATTTTACACACTCTCCAAAGTTTACTTTTATTGATATAACACTCCGTACCAGCAAATACTCACTTATAAAAAAGAGTTCTTCCACTAATAGAATTATTTAATAGAATTATTCTTCCGCTTTAAGGTTAATCGTAACTTATTACATTTCGCGAGTGGCTACAAAATTAATACCAGTACCCAATATATTCTCAATAACAATCTCTCCCCGTTTGACAGGAGACGTAATGCGCACACCTTCGAGCAATCTCATAGCAGCAAAAATTTGATTTTTAGGTATGGCCCTATCGGACTTAACTGGGCATCGCTGGTGCTCCCCGCCTTTGATGTAAACTGTAGAAGTTACTACACGCGTTGGATTAGTGACCTCTGCTTGTCCATATTCTTCTCCACGTAAGCAATTATTTCCTGTTACACCATCTTCCCTTTCTTCATTAACCCTAAGGTGGCAGCCTTTAGGACATAGAATACAAATTAGTTCTGTCATTTTTCTATCTCCCCGATCGATATGGTGATGTGATCTCCTTCTGCTAGATCAAGCTGCTGACGGCTTAACGATATATGCTCCATTTCACCAGGTGCTAGATGTTGACGTTTAAACTTCGCAATCTCAACGTCACCTGCTGAAACTAGAATTACGCAATATTCATACACTTGGTTAACACGGAAAAATAGTTCAGCTTTCTCCCCGGTATTCTCAACTCTAATCTTTTGCGGAACCGTATATGTTATGCCTTTTCCATTCACCACTTCTAGCAATTGGCTCTCATTCAATCTATTCCCTCTGAGAAATTGAGCTGCAGATGTACCTGCCCGCTGACCTTCGGCAGTTACAAAATCCACTAAGTCATGTACATGAACTACGTTACCACAGGCAAATATTCCAGGAATAGAAGTTTCCATGTTTTCATAAATATTTATGCCTTTAGTACGAGGATCAATAGCAATACCAGCTTGTCTACTCAATTCATTCTCGGGAATCAGTCCTACTGAAAGCAAAATTGTGTCACAATCAAACATCATTTCACTTCCCGCAATAGGCTGTCTGTTTTCATCGACTCTAGCAACAACCGCACCTTCTACTCGTCGTTCGCCTTTAATCTGAATTATCGTGTGTGATAAATATAAGGGAATATCATAATCATTCAGACATTGCACTATGTTCCTGTTTAAACCACCGGAATAAGGCATTACCTCTATACAAGCTAATACCTTCGCTCCCTCTAATGTTAGCCGCCGCGCCATGATCAGTCCTATATCTCCGGAACCCAGAATCAATATTCGCTTCCCAACCATGTAGCCTTCCATATTAATATAGCGTTGGGCTGTACCTGCGGTAAAAACTCCTGAGGGCCGTGTACCTGGAATTCCAATGGCACCTCTGGTACGTTCTCTGCATCCCATAGCAAGAATAATCGATTTGGCTTGAATTACTTCATATCCGTTTGAATTTACAATACATATTTTGCGTTCAAATGTTACATCCAATACCATTGTATTCAACTTGATTTCGATACTAGTTTCCTTAAGCATTTCAATGAACCGTCCGGCATACTCGGGGCCGGTCAGTTCTTCTTTAAAGTAATGTAAACCAAAACCGTTATGAATGCACTGATTTAGAATACCTCCCAATTCAACGTCTCGTTCGATGATCAGTATGTTTCTTAATCCCTCTTGATACCCTTGCAAGGCTGCGGCAAGACCGGCAGGTCCGCCTCCGATAACAACTAACTCATACACGAGCCGTACCTCCTCCCTTGCTTTCACCTGACAAAATATAAGTTCCCTGCTTGTCTTGAAGAATATCTTCGGGAAGAATGTTGAGCTCACGTCTAATAATATCTAAAACCTTAGGTGTACAAAAGCCACCTTGACAACGTCCCATGCCAGCATTGCAACGACGTTTTACCCCGTCAATTGTCGTTGCTGGAATAGGGCTATTCAAGGCATCAAGTATCTCGCCCTCTGTTATTGTTTCGCATCGACATACGATATGTCCGTAGGCAGGATTTTTTTTAATCAGCTCATTCTTTTCTTCAAAAGACAGTTCTTTAAAACGCGTTTTTTTACGGGTACCAATGAATGATGGTTCTCCGATCAATTCTAATCCAAGGTCAGATAAAATAGCAACCGCCATTTTGGCTATAGCCGGAGCTGCTGATAGACCCGGTGATTTAATTCCGGCAAGATTAACAAAGTTTTTAGCGGTTGCCGATTCACCAATAATAAAATCTTCGACATCCGCTATCGCTCTAATGCCCGCAAAATTTCGGATTGATTCGTTGAGCCCAATAGAAGGGACTGACTTCAGTGCCATTTCGGCAATGAAGGAAAGTCCTTCGTTCGTCACTGATACATCTTCACTTTCAACAATGCTTTCCGAATTTGGTCCTACGATCAAGTTTCCATGCACTGTGGGCGAAATCAATACACCTTTTCCTTCAGCAGTTGGGCATTGAAAAATAATGTGTGATACCCGAGTACCTTCTGCTTTATCTAAAAGATAATATTGTCCACGATTAGGAATTGTTTTAAACGCTGGCTGCCCAATTAAATTATGAATCAGGTCGGCATAAACACCTGCAGCATTGATGATAAATTTTGCTTCATATTCTCCGGAGGTTGTTTTAATAAGATAGTTATCTAATTTCTTCTCAATTGCAGTCACACAACTGTTTAAATATAATTCTACTCCGTTGTTAACCGCTGTTTCAGCCAATGCTATTGCATACTCCCACGGATTAACTATTGCTGCAGTTGGCGCGTAAAGAGCTCCTACAGCATCTTTACTTACATATGGCTCAATTGAATGCAATTCACCCTCATCCAAAAGACGGATATCTGGCACACCATTTTGAACTCCTTGCTCATATAGCTTTTCTAAGCTAATGAGTTCTCCCCTAGAAAAAGCCAGTACCAAAGAGCCAATTCGCTCATAAGGTATATGTAATTTAATGCAAAGTTCCTGAGCGAGCTGTGCTCCCTCCACATTTAACTTTGCCATTAATGTTCCTGGTTTGGGGTCATAGCCCGCATGAATGATAGCACTATTAGCCTTCGTTGTTCCTGTAGCAATATCATTTTCTCGCTCAAGAACCACTGTGGTAAGCCGATATTTTGATAGTTCATAGGCAACGGAGGCCCCCACTATTCCGCAACCGATAATAACCACATCAACCATGTAATCACCTCTGGTACCGCGCTTCAGTTTGTGCCATTTTTCTCTACATAACTGGTTAAAATCTGCCTGTAAAATCTGTAGAAGCACAGTGCTCTAATGGAAGTTCTACCGGCTTACCTTCTGCCGAAGATTTATAAATTGCCAGAACAAGCTCTAATGCACTCCTTCCAGCACGAGCATCAATATACGGTTGACGATTATTGTTTATAGCATCAATCACATCTGCATAGAGAGGAGTGTGTCCAAAGCCATAAACATTAGACGGATTTTCATTATACTTTGCCTTTACTTCTTCAGCATCGTCCTTACCATCAGCAAAGTGCCACTCTTCGATAATATTGACGGACTTACCACCTGCTTTAATCGTTCCTGATCCACCGAATATGTACAACGTTTCCTCTAAATTCTGTGGATAAATATTAGTTGTACCTTCTACGATACCGTAGCTGCCGTTTTTAAATTTAATAAGTGCCATTCCTAAGTCTTCAGCTTGAATATAATCATGGTTCAATCTATCGGTATAAGCCATAACTTCTGAAATGTCATCACCCATCATCCAGCGAAGAAGGTCAATGTTATGAATACACTGATTCATTAATGCCCCACCGTCTTGTTCCCAAGTGCCACGCCAGGGAGCTTGCTTGTAATAGCCTTCACTTCTATTCCATCTAATATGAGCTGTTCCATGGAATAAGCGTCCGAATCTGCCTTCTTCCATCGCCTCACGTATTTTCTGGATGGATTTATTAAACCGATTCTGATGACACGCACATACTTTAACACCTGTCTCATCCGCTGCTTTGATGATTGCATCAGCTTCTTCCAAAGACATGGCCATCGGCTTTTCGATAATGATATTACATCCAGTTTTAATGCAATCTAGAGCAATTTGAGCATGTTTTCCGCTTTCTGTTGCAATGCCTGCTAATTCTGGCCTTTCCTTTTCTAACATTTCTTTATAGTCTGTGTATCTGCGTATTTCGGATGACAAATTGAATTTCCGAACCTTATCCTCTATGTTTTCAGGTACTACATCGCAAAGTGCAACTATCTGTAAATTATTATCCATTGCCGCTGCAATATGGTTCGGTGAAATGCGACCGCAGCCAATTAATACATATTTCATTTTATTTCCCCTTTCAGTAAAAAGTCTACCTCACCTCCTCCAAGGCTAAACGACGGGCAGTTGGTCTACGATACCCGGTGGAGTTCCCACCCACTATATTTTAGACCTAGACATTCTCACTGTAGGCGGCACTGTTGCCCTTTCTATCGATCAGCCTCTATGAGAGAGCGATTTTTATGCAAATGCTTTAACTATACTTCTCGTTCTATAACATCGAACCCCAGCTTTCACAAGCTATACAATAAGTTCACACGAAAATCGATTTTGGTGACTCTTTCTAGATCTTTACAGGCACCTGTCTATTTCACTAAAGAGCCCTTTTATTTAGTGCGTTGCTCCATTTCATACCCCATATTGCCGCCAGTCATGATGATCGGTAAGTTGGTGTCAACACGGATCTCCATGATGTCCATTCTAACACACAATGGATTGAACCGTTACGCCGAGTAATTTCTATATAAGGATGTTAATTCCCTGTAATACAACACTATCAAAATTAACATAGGAATTATTCCTGCTTTTATATTTCTTATGAATATCCCATTATAACTAGAGTACATTGCAAATAAAGCAATAATGATAAACATGAAATATGCTTTTTTTAATCCATAATTTACTTTGTAATATTTTAGCGAAATTGAAGTACGAATACTAAAGAAAACAACATACGAAAATGCGGTTGATATTGCTGCACCAATAGCCCCATATTTTGGAACTAAATAAAAGTTACCAGTAATATTAGTTAGGCATGAAACAATAGCAATTAAAATATGCCATTTAGGTTTCTTGTAAAAGTTTATTCCGATTACAGTTGTTTCTGATAAAGTGTACATCAAAGGCATAAATACCAAAAATGGCATGATGTATGCAGCTTCTCTATATGCCTCACCAAGAAGTAAAATAATGATATCTTTAAACGATATCGTGATAATAGTAATTAGGAACATACCGATAGCAACTATCTTAAACATACGTTCATAGAAAGATGTGTTGTGTGGATCTTTTTCAAATCTTTCATAACAAACTGGAGTCCAAAACATAGAAAAACCTACTTGAACCACGTTTAAGAGTGCAACAATCTTAAATGCTGCTGCATACAAACCTAATTCTTGAAAGTCGGTCCAATGTCGCAAGGAAACTTTATCAATGGATTGAAATAGCCAGGTAATAAGTGTTGTTAGCACAAGCGGATAACTGTATTTTAAAATTTCCAATTTGCTATGCTTTAGTTTTTTTGATGAGAAATTCTTATAATCCCAAAATTCTCTTTCATAGATAATAGCTACTATTGTCAGTATGATATAGGTTATAACCGTACTATAAATAACAATTTCATAACTTGCTCCTAAGAAAAAATGTAATAATATAATAAAGAAAAATTGAAAAGCCCTATTTAATATCTCTAGTAGGGAAAACAAGTGCCCCTTTTGTTGCATCCTAATTACAAGCACAGCATATCTGTATATTGCTTGAATTACAATCAAGATTACCAACATTAGCATAAATTCAAATTCTTCTTCTTCAAAAAGAAATATTGATATTGGTTTGTAGAGAAATAGAATAACAAGACTTGTAACTAAAGCTACTCCTATTGGCGTTTTAAAACAATTATATAATAATCCGCCTCTATTCTCTTTACATTCTTCATAGTAGAATCTAACAAACGCTTGATCAGTGCCAAATATGACAAATATCATACAAATACTTGTGGCGAGTGTAAACATTGAGAATTTCCCAAAATCCTCTGGAGAGAGAATCCTCGTTATAAACATAGTCGTGAAAATGCCTATGATTAAACCAACCCCACTACCATAGGAAAATGATAAGAACTTCTTAATCAGGTTATCTTTCATTAACTCATAATCTCCTAAAATATTCCCCAACTATCTTCAGTACTAGCTCTACTTTATATTGCTCTATATTATAATACAACGGCAACCTTAAAATCCTTTCGCTTTCCATTGTAGTGTATTGGTCTATGCCGTGAAATCTAGAATACTTCAGTCCGGCCTCTGACGAGTGAAGCGGAATATAGTGAAATACAGACAAAATGTTAGATTCTAGCAAATACTGAATCAATTCTGTTCTTTCTTTCAAAGACCTACACTTGATATAAAACATATGTGCGTTATGTTTACAATCGTCTGGAATATAAGGTAGATCAATCAAGCCCTTTTCTTCTAGTCCTTTCAATCCACTGAAATACATATTCCATGAATTCAAACGATTTTCATTGATCTTTTCCGCCTCTTCAAGCTGTGCAAATAGGTAAGCCGCGTTCAATTCACTTGGAAGATAGGAACTTCCAATATCGACCCATGAATATTTGTCTTCTTGCCCTCTGAAGAATTTACTCCTATTTGTACCTTTTTCTCTAATGATTTCGGCTCTCTCAATGAAGTCTTTGTTTTGAATTAATATAGCTCCACCCTCACCCATTGTATAGTTTTTTGTTTCATGAAAGCTGTAACAGCCAAAATCACCTATCGTTCCTAGAGCTTTTCCTTTATATGTTGACATGACTCCTTGTGCCGCATCTTCTATTACATAAAGATTGTGCCTTTTTGCAATGTCCATGATCTTAGCCATTTCGCAGGATACACCAGCGTAATGTACAGGAACAATTGCTTTTGTTTCCTCAGTGATAGCATCTTGGATTAGATTTTCATCAATATTTAATGTATCTGGCCTGATATCAACAAAGACTATCTTAGCTCCTCTAAGTACAAATGCGTTAACAGTAGAGACAAATGTAAATGATGGTGCAATGACTTCATCCCCCGGTTTAATATCTGCTAAGATAGCTGCCATTTCTAGTGCATGGGTACAAGATGTTGTTAACAAAGCCTTTGGCGTATTGAATTTCTCTTCGAACCATGTGTTACAGTGTTTTGTAAATGACCCATCCCCAGATAGTTTTTGATTGTTTTCAATTGCTACTTTTATATAATTTTGTTCCTTTCCAACAGAAGTTGGTACATTAAATAATATCATATCATCTATCCCCCAAATCTACTCCTGAATTTTTTTAAAGGTATTACAGATTTCCCATATAAATCTCTTGCTTTTTTAACTTTCAATAATCCTTCTCCGCAAATAATTACCGGGTAGCTTTCTTCTAACAAAATTACTTTTCCAACATCTCTATTTTCTATAAAAAGATCCGAATATTCTTCTACCTCATCGATAATCACTATCTCACCATTAAGCAATGTTCTTGTTCCTGTATAAGGGAATCCTAGTGAATCTACTGTTCTCCTTATAAATGCAGAACTCTTGCTCCAATCAATAAAATAGTCCTTTTCATCTCTCCAAACACTATATGTTGCCTCTGAATTATTTTGAGGAGTTCCAGTAATTGTTATATTGCCAACTATTAAATCTACTATTTCATTTACCAATTTCGAGTATAGATGAGCGATTTTCTCAATAGCAGTTGCTACCTTAATTGGATACTCTATAGTTATCGTTTCTTGCTTAATTATGTTTCCTTTGTCATAATCTTCCGATGCGAACAATGCAGTAACTCCAAGATCTTCTTCTCCATTTATAAGCATATTAACAAGTGGTGTAAAGCCTCTATATTTGGGTAAAATAGAGTCATGCAATACAATTAAATTATTTTTATCTTTAATGATCCATCTCCAACCAACTGCAAACTTATACCCTTCAAAGATTGGATAAATATCGTTTTGATTATACATTTTAATATTATTACTCGTACATACATCACTTAATTCATTATAAAAATCTTTCTCTACATTTTTATCTGTAGATAGAACTACGTATTCTATAAGACTACAATTGAATTTATTTAGAAATTCGATCAAGACATACAAACCCTTTTCATTCATCAAGTAAAATACAAATCTATTCATAATATCGCTCCGCTATTGAAAATTTGCTCCCAATCGTCTCGTAGCTTTTCTACTGAAAACTTATTTTTTACATTTTCCATATTCGCCTCTCTTAAACGTTTACCTATATCTTCAAACAAATCATCAAAATCACTATTAGAATTAAATACTTTCAACCCATGCTCAATAAAAAACTCCCATGTAGTTATGTCATCTCTAACATACACTTTTTTTCCAAGTCCCAAAAGTGTAGTTATATTCCCCATTGCTTGTTGTCTTTTATGGTTAAATATTGCAACATCTACTTGAGCTAATAAGTCTAAATATTCATTGAAGGGAATAAAAACAATTAAAGGTCTAAATTTCTCTCCAAATATCTCTTTGCCTCTTGAAATTACTTGATCTCTATATTGGGTGTTATCATAAGAAAGGGGGCATATTATCTCTAAATTATATTCTTTATATTTTTTAATTTTTTCAAATATTTCTAAGTGATTATTACTTGGATTTGCTGAATTTCCGATCAGTATAATAATCTTCTTACTTTCATTTTTAATACAGTCCAAATTGTATTCTTTGTATAAATTGCTGGGATACATAAAACAATAATAATATTTACCCTTAGCACCGTACCAAAACTTAGCTAATTCATAATCACCTTTAATATGCGTTATCAATCCACCAATATTTTTTATGACGTATCCCCTAAATTTCTCATAAAAAGCAGATTTTAGTGTTTTCTTCCTACTTTTATAATAATAAAGATCCCCACCCCACACTACCCAATTACATTTTCTTAATAACCATGGTTGAAAAAACAACAGAAAAACTATTTTTACATTAAACAAATTATGTAAGAATACCTTTTCAGATTTATTCATCTCATAAATTAAACGCCAAAAACTTTTCGTATTTCTTGTTAATTGTACTACATTGTCCCTAGGAGTAATTTTTACCTCTATACCTTTTCCTGGTATTAAAAATAAATGCTCCTTTGAATCAAAATTTTTACTTATAAACTCTATATATGGTTCTAAAAATGTCGTGCTAGGGAATATATGCACATTCTTCATACTATCACCACAAATACATTTTATTGTAATAATCTTGATAATCTCTTGAAACCACATCTTCTACCCATTTTTGGTTCTCTAAATACCACTTAATCGTTTTGACTATTCCATCTTCAAACTTTGTTTCAGGATACCAGCTTAATTCAGTCGTTATTTTCGTTGGATCAACGGCATATCTTTTATCATGACCTTTTCGATCTTTAACAAACTTTATAAGATCATAGTTAATGTTTGACAACTCTGTTTTTAATACTCTGTGATATTCTGGATTGTTTTCCATAAGATTTTTTATATGGTCTATAGTTATTTTCACAATTTCTACATTTTTCCTTTCGTTATGACCTCCTACGTTGTATACTTCTCCCACTCTCCCATTATGCAAAACAACATCTATAGCCTTACAATGATCTTCAACATAAAGCCAATCTCTTACATTAGTTCCATCACCATAAACAGGAAGCTGCTTACCTTCTAGAATATTTTTAATAATAAGTGGTATTAGTTTTTCTGGAAAATGATATGGGCCATAATTATTTGAACATCTTGTAATTAATGCAGGAAATTGATAAGTTTCTACATAGGCTTGTACAAATAAATCTGCACTTGATTTTGAAGCTGCATAGGGTGATCGTGGATTTAATGGTGTTTTTTCTGAGAAGTAGCCCACGTCTCCTAAACTCCCGTATACTTCATCCGTTGAAACTTGTAAAAATCTTACATCTTTTTTATACATTTGATCTATCATCCATGATTTCATAGCACAATCTAAAAGATTTTGTGTTCCTAAAATATTAGTCTGCAAAAAAAGCTGAGGATTTTCAATTGATCTATCTACATGAGATTCTGCGGCGAAATTCACAACAAAATCTATACCATAGTTCGTAAACACTTCTGATACCAATTTAGCATCACATATGTCACCTCTTATGAACTTAATATCTGTCAATTCTGTTTCAAGGGTCTTCAGGTTTCCTGCATAAGTTAATTTATCTAGTACTACAAGACTAACACCACTACCATTTTTTGAAAGCATATATTTTACAAAATTGGCTCCAATAAAACCTGCCCCACCTGTTACTAAGTAAGTTTTCATTATTTAACCCTCTTTAATTAAAATTAAACCATATCAGAAACTCTCGTTAGATATTTTCCATATTCTGTTTTTAATAACGGTTCAGCTGACTTTAACAATTGAACTTTATCAATAAATCCCATTCTATATGCAATTTCTTCAATACACGCTACATAAAGACCTTGCCGATTTTGTATTGCCTCAACAAAATTAGCTGCATCTAATAAACCCTTATGCGTTCCAGTATCTAGCCAGGCTGTACCTCTACCAAATAATTCAACATTCAGAGTTCCTCTGTTTAAGTATTCATTGTTTACTGACGTTATTTCTAGTTCACCTCTGTTTGAGGGCTTAAGATTTTTTGCTATTTCAATAACAGATTTATCATAAAAGTATAATCCTGGAACTGCATAATTTGATTTTGGATTTTCTGGTTTTTCCTCAATAGATAAAACCTTCCTATCTTCACCAAACTCTACAACACCAAATTCATTAGGGTTATTAACATAATATCCAAATATCGTGGCACCTTTTTTTTGATCTTTTGCCTTTTTAAGTGCATCAATTAGTCCTGTCCCATAGAAAATATTGTCTCCTAACACTAAACATATGTTTTCTTCGATTATAAAATCTTCTCCAATAATAAAAGCATCCGCTAATCCTCTTGGTTCCTTTTGAACCTTGTATTTAAAATTTAAACCCAATTGTTTTCCATCTCCAAATAATTCTTGATAAAATGGTAAGTCTCTTTCCGTGGAAATAATAAGGATTTCTTTAATACCTGCCAACATTAAAACAGATAAGGGATAATAAATCATTGGCTTATCATATACCGGCAATATATGTTTAGATATGATCTTAGTAATTGGATAAAGCCTTGTTCCAGCTCCACCTGCTAAAATTATTCCTTTCATGTTATCCCCTCTCACTTCGATTAATTATGTACAAATTACTGTCACACACACATTCTACTAATTATTTAAGGATTTATTAGTACTATACTACTGTTGCACTAATGTTCTTCGTGAGTTCGACCTCCTTATTATCAAATACGAACTCGAATGTAGTTCATCCAATTTTATCAAGATTACTCCACCCGTAAAAAAATCATCATTCAGATTCTAAGGTATCTTTGCATGAGTTAATTTAACCATATCGACTAGCTTCTAAGGCCGTGATAAGAAGTTTTCCTGAGTCATCCTATCGGTTCTGATAGATGATATTCCCAATTTATTTAATATAACCCTGCTTAAGGCAATGCAACACATAACAGCGCTTACTGTGAGATACTCTTATTCGTCAGTTGATCAAACTACCATATGCTCACATACAATTTATCAAGTTATTTACTTGTAGATAAGTCGTGTAACCCGCATGGCTTATGGATCGAGAGTTTTATCATGTGCCTAAAACAGCTTTTGACTGTCGAACCCAAGTAATCCGTATCGATAATAATAAGCCGTTTGGGCTGCTCAGTCGACCTCCATTTTCTCACCAGGCTTTAGTCCGATATGCATGGTTGCTTTGATTTTCGTTACATATTGTTGGCAATGATATCAAACTGAGAATACATGAGCGGAATTTCATCACTAAGTGAGTAGGGATTCACAGTATTCATTCCAAAGTAGACCTCGAGTTACTCCGCTTATCGCCATTTCTTTATGAATGTACTCATGATCCGAGCGCTTTCGGGATAAAGGTAAGGAAGATCCGGAAAATAAAGCTTGTGCAACTCACCATTCGTCATTTGGGTTCAACGGCCAGACAACATTGAACTCATCAGAATTTTTTACGACACTGGCGACAGTGTTTCGTGAACATTCGAAGATCACTGCGATGCTGCGTTGACTGATTCCTTGGCTGATTAGCCGAAGAATCTCTCGTTGCTTGGTCATTTAATGACCTCCTATGTTTGTTATTTACACTCATTTCCTGAGTGCATAGCTACATCCTAATAGTAAATTCCATTAAGTGGTTCTTTATCCGGAAGTGTGGCCTGAAAATATGGAGCAGTGACTCTCACGGTCCGGAATGGTGGCTCATTTCGCTCCGGATTATTCAAAAATATTGGATATTTCCCTTTTTGGGGGTTAAAAATGTAGACACCGCAATTTTTTCACAAGTGCTTCTAACCCTTGGGTTACAAGGTTTTGAGGCACTTCTCGTGCCTACAGACTGTCAGACCCGAGCTAATTTTTTACAGCATATTACCTGTGGACAATACTGATGGAACAATCATCCTGGTCCAATTCACTAGGTCAACACTATTGTCGTTAAATTTCATTGTAATGTATGCATCTTTAACTTTTTATTTCGATATTGCATATCGAGCGAACCTTGATACGCAACCTATTTGGAATATGGCTCTAGGAGACTACTCTTGAATAATTTTACTTCGAGATTACTATGTCTTTTAATAGTTGATAGAAAACTTCGTTTTGCTTAGTTCTTGAGTATTCTAGATAATTATTAGATCTATCAAGTATCTTCTTTTTGTCTCTGATTACAGTTTCAATTGCTTCAATAATTTGTTCACTTGATTGGCATACGAATGCATTTTGATATTGACTTATGAATTTAGACAAGAAAATATTTGGTGGAGAAACGGCAATAATCGGTTTATTTAAATATAAATAATCAAAGATTTTAGTTCCAAACCCAGTCGGATGGACATGTATCAAAGAGAGCATATCAACATTTTTAAGCATCGAGATTCCATCTACATAAGATTTCAATCCAGTATTTATATATCCGGCACTATCAAAATCCAAATCTTTCATTATCTTTGAATCTCTATCTTCGTATTGGCTGATATGTAGCAATTTAATGTCAATACCTTTATTTCTTAGATTCATTATTGCTCGAAATAATTCTATTCCATATCTTTTACTATAATTAGATAATTTTCCAAAATGACCTATAACAAAAGATTTATAAGTGGGTACTGACTCTGGCAAATCTTTCAATTGTATATCATCATAACCATTATATACAACATGAATCTTATCTTTATATTTCTTATATTGTTTTTGCATAATTTGTTTATCCCCAGAACTAACTGTAATGATGGCTAAGGCGTTTTTTATGGCTAAATATTCTGTACCGAAATGTTTTAAGTTGATTAGAAAAATCCTCATTTTTCCTAGAAGTATTCTTAATGAAGTTGTTTCTTTGGTATTATTAAATAACCATAAATCACGAAAATCTATAACATAATCAACATTGTGAGTTCTATGTATATTTATAACTGCGGGTAATGTATAGAACGGACCACCTGATACTATAATAATATCAAATACGCTCTTTACTAAAATATCATTCAAAGTTGTAATGTAAGCCTCTTTTAATGCTAATTCATTATTACTACAATTAACCTCATATATAGTTAAATTATCTGGAACTATACTTTTACAAGAATTATCGGGATATAGAGAATTTGCATTTTTTATAACAGTAACATTTTCACCTTCTTTAATAAAATGCTTCGACAAACTAGTCATACGGATAGCTCCAACTCCAGAATATGGTGCAAAAAAAGGTGATATGATTAGAATATTCAACTAGACCACGTTCCTTTACCTATTATTACGCTTTAACTACACATATAAGAATTAATATAATCTATCCGTATTGTTCTTAATCTTTTTCAGATTATCTATGTAAAAGTCCTCTAAAATTTTAGCATTTTCGTGTATGTCGTAACCAGCCATACATATATCTCTATACATATCGCGCCTTTGAGCATATTCTGCCATCTCGATTATCGCTGCCCATTCCTCTGCTGAAGCGGACAAAGGGATATGTACTGCTAAATTAGTTATATCTACATCTTTTGGCACACCATCAGAGCAATATGTAGGCAATCCAGCGGCTTGTGCTTCAATTGCTACAATCCCTAACCCCTCAAACAACGATGGAAAAACAAATGCATCAAATGCTTGCATAAGATCTGATATATCATTTCTAACTCCCAAGAACACAACTCTATCCAAAACTTTGATCATCATAGCATACTTTTTAACTTCTTCCATTAAAGGTCCATTTCCGACTAGAATTAATTTGCTATTATTATTTAGCTTAGAGAAAATATCGATTAGAAACTTATGGTTTTTTTGTGCTGAAAAGTTGCCAATATGGCCTATCAAAAACTCAGATCCATTTCCAAGATCATATCGCATTCTCTCTCTCGTTTCGGGTGAAAAAAGAAATTTCTTAGAATCAATTGCATTATTTATAATACAATAATTCATAGTCCTACCATACAGATATTCAGCCGCCCCTTTTGAGCAAGCCAAAAAGTCTGTTGCTACATTTTGAAGCTTGTATTTTAATAGTTCAACTCTTGCTCTTGTGAGTAAACTCAACTTAGATCCAAGATTATGAGAGTGAGATATTCTAATAGGAACTCCAACAAATTTACATATTGCAAGTGCTATAACATTTCTGTGATTCATATGAGCATGAACAATCTTATACTCCGGATGTTGTTTCAAAATTGATTTTAAATCTTTCGCATAGGAAACCAAACTCTCATTCATACTATGCATTTTGTGGATTCTACCGCCCATTTTTATAATCTCAGCATCATGGTCATAGTCAACTTCTCTTTGAATCGCAAAAGCAAACTGAACTTTTGATCTATCAATATTACGATAATAGTTCATTAGAAAAGATTGATCACCACCAATTGAAAGTTCATTACAAGTATGCAAAACCCATATCGGTTCATCGGAATTACTCATCCTTCTACAATTCCCCTTTAACTTTGACCTGTTTTATTGTGTAATATCCGGCATATACAAACGAAAAATAGAAAACAATAGATACATCAAAGAATGCACCTTCAACAAGTGTTAAAATAATCTGTGTAATTGCAATTAACCTAAACGCATTGTTTGTATTCCGTAAAAAACTCCAATAAAGATTAACCAGCAAAAAGAATCCGAATATACCATAGTATAATAAAACTGTTGACACACCATTTGCGTAATCAGCAGTTGCGGGTGTGATAATAGCTGGATCATATTGAGTAGATATTCCATTTCTCATTACATAGTTGCCCAAATTCCCGTGACCAACACCTACTATCTTAAAAAGAATTGGTAACTCTTTATAAACTGCAATACCTCTAAATATTCTTAATGATACAGAACTTCCTCCTCTGATTTCCCCTGTAACTTTATTTATTGATGATTGAACAACATCTAGCTTCAGAAAGAAAATGAGAACCACTACTGATACAGACATTATCACTAGTTTCTTTAAAAGATTATAATAATTTTCATTTGTTCTAATAAAAGATAAAACATACAATCCTAAAATAGATACGCCAATAAATATTCCTTGTGATGAAGTAGATAGTGTTAAAGCAGTGAATATTATTAATGTGCCCTTAATATCTACTTTTTGTAATTTCATCCATCCAAATAATGAAAATGATAATCCTGGTAATAAAAATTGTGCTGCATAACCTGGTTCTATAAAAATACCTGAAGGACGATAATAGTATTTTTGAGCAATTGATATTACATAATCTGAACCAAAAGTGTTTCCACTGGCCCATGGGATAGGTAAAAGTTTATATGGCAAAATCATTCCTGCAGAATTGTATATTATTACTTGCACAATTATGTAAGTAGAAGTTAATATACATAAAACCCTATAAATCTTCAGCGCGTATTTCAAATTAAAATTATTAGAAGCAATTAGTACCAGAAAAACATAAAATGAGTATCTTATAAATCGTGTAGCAATTTCAAATGTTAATTCTTGTTGTATAAATACGGAACATAATGTTACAAATGTTCCAAATAACCATAATAATAATAATGGAATAATCTTTTTTGTAATATTGTTGAATCTTAAAGATAAAAGTAAAAAAAGGCAAGAAATCCCTAAAGTTACATCTCCTAAAGTCACCCCCGGAAGCAAAGACGTATATTGCTTTAAAAAGGGAGAAAGGATTATTGCAAAAGTAAAAAACTTTATAGTCCAGTTTTCACACTTCACTTTATTCTCATGATGACAAATCATAAATAAATATCCTCGCTACTTAAATTCTATAAATTAAACACTCTATAAAAACTCTCTTGAAATGGATTATTCTTAATCAACTTTATTCCTTTCTCCACTTATTGAGTTATATATGTTTAAAAGCTTTAACTCTTCTCGATTCCAATTTAATGACTTAGCAGCATCCAAACAGTTTTTGGAAAAAAAGCTATATAGATCATTTTTAGATGATAGTTTCATAATCGCATCTGAAATATTTTTAGGTGTTATATCATCTAAAATAATACCTATATTATATTTTTCATTAATATACTTATGTTCTTCGACATTTGACATAATTACGGGCAACCCCGCATTAATGTAGTCAAATATTTTGTTCGAAACAGTCAGTTGATGATTAATCGAAGTAGGTTTAGTCAGAACAACACCAATATCCGCCTTTTCTGATATTTCATCGATTACCGCATCAGGCATTATTGGTGGTATTAAATGTACTATTCTTCCTAGATTATTATCCTGAATAATGTTAAGATACTCTTCTTTGTATGCACCATAACCCTGTAAATGTATTTTTGCTACTAATGGATCAATATATCTTCCTGCTAAAATTAATTCCTCTATACCTCTATTTACCGAAAAATTCCCTAGATATAAAACACATCTAGGTATATTAGTTGGTCCAAATATTTTATGGTTTTTCACCTTTGGCACATTTGTAATAGTCTGTATATTTTTTACACCATACTTATCAATAAAATATTTACGCGCAGAGTTACTAACACAAATCATATAATCAATTTTCTTAATTAAAAATTTCTCTGTATTCTCAATTAGCTTACTCAAAGTTTTTGATTCACTAGCAACTCCTGACTTGTGAGCACAAATTTCATATGAATCGTATATTATTTTTTTATTCTTGAAGCCATATAAATACGCTAATAAGAGCATATCTATATTACATGCATGAACAATATGGGGATCTATTCTTCTGACTTTATTAATAGAAGAAAGGAAAAACCTAAATTTCCAAATTATCTTCTTAATAATACTTGCTCTTGTATTATAAGGTATGTTGTAATCAAATATAGAAAAATTAGTTTCTCTCACGAACTCTTTATCCGCAAATCCAGCCACCAATGAGACATCGTATCCTTCATCATACAACGAATTGGCAATTTTAACTGCTCTGATATCCCTATAAGGGTCCATTGCAGTTAGTAATACTACTCTTTTTGTATTATTCATTTTGAAGTATTGCTCCTTATTACATTGCTTTTATGGCACAATAACCAGTAGAGTTGCATTTAACAAATTTTAATCATGTCAAACAAAGAGCATAATTTTTCATTGCTTTAATCTATCTGCCTTGCTTTTTATCTCCTCATGACTAGAGATAGGCAAGAACTACCTTAACTCTAATTATTAGGTTTTTTTGTTGTTTTCATAGGAATAATCAGAGATACTAAAGTTAAGCTGTTTTCCGTTGGATTTCTCTTAAGTGTACAATTTGACTTTTGAGTAGAAGCAATACTACTGTATTTTTCACTAAAATTTATCTTAACTTATTATGTTATTCTTCATTCATATTGTGAACCTCATATTATAATCAACTAGTTTATAGTGTCATCCTATTTTAAAACATCTATTAGAGAAGCAGTCAGGTTTTTAAAACTATAATCTTCAGCCGCTCTGCGAGCATTCATGCAATACTCATGATATGCCATATCATTCAAATTTTTAAAATACAGAATAGTTTCAGCAATTTTCTCGGTGCTGCTGCCACTCAGTTCTGCTCCAGCTTTATACTTATCAATTAATGAATAACCGACTTTAAAAGTCAAAAGTGTAGGCTTGCCTGACGCAAAATAATCAAACATTTTGTTCATGGAACCTCCATATTGAAAGAGTGGCATATTTTCACCGAATATTATATTCAGTTGACACTGTGTTGTAATATAAGGAACGTATTTTTTGTCCACTCGGCCCTTAAAGCAAACATTGTCTATATTCTCATCTGCAATTCGCGCCTTAAGTGTTTCTAGTTGATCACCGTCACCCCAAACAAGAAACTTAACGCCACTCTTCTTAAGTATTTTTGCTACATCAAGCAAAATTCCCATTTTATTAACCAAACGTATAGAGCCAGTATAAACCACCTTAAAGGATTCTTTATCGAGTAAATCCTTATCATCAATAATGATGTGTTCCTTGTTATAATCAAAAACTTCCAGGTCAACGCCATTATTAATGTAACAAATTTTATTTAAATCAATAGGACCACCCGATTCCATATCCCAACCACGATTAACTATATAATCTTTTGCTCCTTTCATGGTAAAAACTAAACTATCTGCTTTTTTGTATATCCACTTTTCGCCTGCATATAGGAGTTTAAGCAGTGGGTTGCTTTTCTTTATTATTTTGTATGCTACAAAGCTTTCAGGCCACAAATCTCTTACTTCAACCACCGATTTGCAATGATATTTCTTTGCCAACTTGATGGCTGCCATTGGTGCCAGAGGATGAGCAGATGAACCTAAAATCACATCCGGTCTATCAAATTCCTTAGTTACCTTACAGATATTTCTGTAGAACTCAAACATGGCATAGACCCGTTTAATTCTGCTACGGTCATAAGCACATGTTTTAACAAAAACATACGGATAGTCACAATCTTCATATATTTTATACAAAGAATCATCTTGTATCATTTGAACGTTGGAATTATGAAGATTGCTGCCTACAAAAACAACTGGATTGTATCCTGCTCGTTTCAAGTACTTTCCGAAATTATAGTGCCGATTTAAATGACCGTATTCAGGAGGCATATTATATTGATTAAATATCCAGATATTTTTCATTTTGCGATTGTCTCCTCGAATGTCCAAACGATTTATAATTCAAAATAAATATAAAAAAACCACGTATATAAATTTGATCTATCTATACTGGAACAGTGTCACTTCTATACATTCAACATCCTAAACCTCAAACATTTTTCAATTCCTTACTGAAATGGAAAGAGGTCAGCACGCACTACATTAAAACTAAAGTCTCAAAAAGACTTGGAAAAAGCATTCTAACTAGAAATCGCCCCCCCTACCAACCCTAACCCCAACCTCCACAACCGCCCCGCTCTCCACCACTACCCCACCAGCCAAAACTGCTCCCTGCGCCACATGCGCAAAATCCTCAACCCTACAATCATGATCCACCACAGCAGCCGAATTAACAATAACATGTTTACCTATCCTAGCATCAGCATTAATAATAGCCCCCGGCATCACAACACTTCCACTAAGAATCTCCACCCCACTACCAATAATAGCAGCCGGATGAACCAACTTCACATAATCCAAGTTCAACCCTACGTACCTCTCAACTATCGCTTTCCTCACCAAATTATTCCCAATCGCAATCACAAAACTAACGCCATCCTTAACCCATCTCGGTAACGTCTCAACCCTACCAAGATATAACTCTCGAGCAGTCTGTTCATCATCATCCAGATATCCCAAAATCTTATATCCATTCAACCTAGCAATGTCCGTCACAACCTTACTGTGTCCGCCCATTCCAATAATAATCAGCTCAGCCAATTTTCCCACCACCTTATCCCATTAACTTCTTACATAGAACTTTCTCTTCTCTCAACCATCTCTGGATTTCGGGCCCCTTCTCGAATCCCATCAGCCTTAAGTACCTTTAACGCGGTAAAAAATAGTATCTTAATATCTAGAGCTACATTATGATGCTCTAAGTAATATAAATCATAATCAACTTTTTCACTAAGTTCCAAACAGTCTCGTCCATTGACCTGGGCCCATCCCGATACACCCGGTCTCAATGTATGTACTCCACATTTTGTTCTCATCTCTATTAAGTCATACTGATTATACAAGGCCGGTCGCGGTCCAATAAATGTCATATCCCCTTTAATGATATTTAATAATTGCGGCAGCTCATCTAAACTACTCTTTCTTAAAAACTTTCCCACCGGTGTAATAAAACTCTGGGGATCCTTCAACAAATGCGTCGCCACATCCGGAGTCTCAGTTCGCATACTTCGAAATTTATAAAAAACAAACTCTCGGTTATTTCTTCCGATTCTCTTTTGGCAAAATAATGCCGGCCCTTTAGAATCAAGCTTTATGACTAAGGCAATTATGATTAATAAAGGACTTAAGATAATAAGTAGTAAAAAGCCAAACAAAACATCTGTACATCTTTTCAATCTAACCCCCCCAAACTAAACCCACTCACCCGTATACCAATTAAACGACTAACGATACTTTTACCTAGCACTCACGCTCTCCGCGTCCCTTTTCGCAGTCCCCTGCTGAAACCCCGGCACAACTCTCCCCAACTCCCCCACAATCTCGTCCCTCTCTAAGCACGACCCCTTCTCCCTAACCCTCTGCACCAACCCCTCAACCCCCGCAACATCCACCTCACAAGCCTTCGCCACAAAAATCCTCTGATGCCTCGTACTCGTCGTCCCTTCCTCTGCAGTCAGTAACTCCTCATACAACTTCTCCCCCGGCCTTATCCCCGTAAACTCAAGCTTAATATCAACATCGACCTCAAACCCAGACAACCTTATCAAATCCCTCGCCAAATCAACAATCCTAACCGGCTTCCCCATATCCAAAATAAAAACTTCTCCACCATGAGCCATCGCACCCGCCTGAATCACAAGCTGCGATGCCTCAGGAATCGTCATAAAGTACCTCACCATCTCCGGATGAGTCACAGTCACCGGCCCACCCTTAGCAATCTGCTTCTTGAAGGTCGGAATAACACTTCCTCGGCTCCCTAAGACATTACCAAAGCGGACTGCGACATACCGTGTCTGAGATCGCTTGTCTAAACTCTGAATGATCATCTCGGCCACTCGTTTTGTAGCCCCCATAATGCTCGTGGGATTGATAGCCTTGTCCGTAGAAATCAGCACAAAGGTTTTCACCTGGGTCAAGTCCGAAATCTCTGCAACGTTATAGGTCCCTAGGATATTATTTTTCAGAGCTTCCTCAGGGTTTCGCTCCATTAGAGGAACATGCTTATGGGCAGCGGCATGAAAGACGACTCCTGGCCTATATTTCCTGAAAACTAATTCAACCTTTTCTCGATCTTTCACATCTAGAATTTCGGTGGTAAGATTAACACTCGGACAGTCAGTACGCAGTTCTTGCTCGATATCAAAAATACTGTTCTCACCACGTCCGACAACGATAAGCTTTTCCGGGTTAAACCTACATATTTGCCGACAAAGCTCAGAGCCGATGGAACCACCTGCTCCCGTCACTAAGACAACTTCTCCTGCCAGATAGCCTGCTACTTCCTGGATATCGAGATTTACCTGCTCTCTACCCAATAAATCCTCAATCTGTACCTCACGGATTTTCAAGGTATCCACTTGTCCACTAAAATAGTTATAAATACCAGGGATGATTTTAATGACTACTCCACTTTTTTCACAAATCTCTGTAATATCCCGGATCACACTTCCTGGGGCTGACGGCATGGCGATAATGACTTCTTCTACTTTGTGGACTTTAATCACTCGCTGGATGTCCGTTCTGGTGCCTAAGACGGGAATGCCCATCAATTTGAGCTTTTGCTTTTGGGGAGCGTCATCAATGATCCCAACTGGATAACCTTCTCGATAATTAGTGTTTTTCAATTCGCGGATTCCTAAGGCTCCGGCATCTCCTGCCCCGATAATCAGGACTCGCTTCGGTATTCCGGGAATTCGAATATTGAAGACACCATCTTGTAATATTCGCCCAAGGAAACGTGAGCCACCGATTAAAAAGGTGGTGGTTAACCAAAAGAGCACAGATACCGTGTTTGGATAGCGCATAGGGGCTAAGAAATAAATGACGATTACGACACTACCGGTTCCCACCGTAACTGCATAAAGAATCGACAGCAGTTCACTGATACTGGCATATTGCCAAAGCCGATTATATAAGCCAAATAAGGAAAAGACGACTAAGTAAATGAGTGTGCCAGCCCAAGCAGTATGATAATAGGTTAGGAAGTATTCCTCAGGAATGTTTCCTTCGAAACGTAGGTAAAAGCTGCCAAACGCAGCAAGGTTGACTAGTATTGCGTCAATGAACATCAGATAAACGGATTTTCGGTTCAATATCATGAATGGGACCTTCCTTTATTTACTATATTTCCCTCCCCGTCCTTTAGACCACGCTTCAAATAAAGAATATTCTTAATATAGTTGATATTTGTTATTATTGTAAAAATACCCCAAAAACACAAAGATTTTTAATCCGCTTAACGGATTAAAAATCCTGACCTGCCCCTATCCTTATAGGTCTACAGTCCTAGGACATACGCGCTTTTATGTATTTCGCTAAAAGTAATTAATATCCTTCAACTTAAGCCTATTAAATTCTTGCATCATCCTTAGATTTTCGGGAATATTCTCTATAATAAGGGATATATTCGACGTTATCCCCCTTATTATCCTTCTATCTTCTAAATAAACTCCAAAATCCATTCCTTTTCTTTCTTCTATGCAATTCATTAAAAGTATACTCTCTTTCACCCATCAGAGCTTCCCCAGCCAAAACCGCTTGAGGGTTTTCCATCGCCACTTCCTTCACCCGCTCCTCACCCACGATCTCCTCAACCCTTTGGAGCGCTTCAAGATAGGTCGTATCCCCTTGAGATATCCGATGTGCATCAGACCCAATAAAATGAACCAGATGACTCCTAAGCATAATCTCCGCAAGCTCCTGGGACCCAGGTCCATATCTTCCCCTCAAACTCCTGAAGTTCAACTGAAAGAGAATCCCCTTTTTCGCCCAATTCAATAAATGCTCTGGCTTATCGATCAATCCCTTATTCCTTTCCGGATGAGCAAGAACCGGAGTTAATCCCTGAACCTGAAGATCGAAAAAGACCTGTTCAGTATATTGGGGAATCTCCAGCATAGGTAACTCTACCAGGAGATATTTGCCAGTGTTCCCTAGGGTCAACAGTTTCTCATCGCGAACCCACTTGGCCAAGTCTGGAAAGATATAGTTCTCAGAACCTGGTAAGATCTCAACAGGGATTCCTGCTTCAGCAACACACTTGCGTACCTGTTCAGTCGTCTCCAGAATTTCTCTAGGGCTTAAGAAGTCTCTTTCTTCTAGAACGTGGGGGGTAGCAATCAGTGTCTTAAAGCCTGCCTTGTAAAGCTGACGGACTATTGCCAGTGTCTCTTCCATACTTTTTGACCCGTCATCCAGCCCTGGCAAGATGTGGTTATGAATATCGATCATTTAAACTCCTCTAGACTCTTTAAGATTTAAAGATGCTATCCAATCTGTTATACTACACAAATCTTTCTATATCTATATTATTCGTCACGATTGTCTGAAATCCTCCAAATCCAAACCTTAAAACCATCTTTTTGAGTAAGAATAACTGTAAAATGGCAGGAGCAGTCCTTCCCACCCGGGAAGAGCTGCTCCTCATCATTTCAGCGTTTTCTATTTTCTTTTGGGCTTCTTACTAGAATCGTCAGATCCGTGATAGTAGTAGTAATAATAGTAATCACTTGTTCTCATATCCGCTTTGTTAAGAACTGCCCCCAAGATCTTAGCCCCTACTTTATCCAACTGCTCTTTAGCTCGTTGGGCGAACTCTTTGTTAACCTCACCAGAAGCCAGGACTAAGATAACTCCATCCACTTCTTGAGCTATAATAGCAGCGTCTGTCACGGCAATAATGGGGGGAGTATCGATGAGGACCACGTCAAATTGCTCACTGACTTCCTGAATCAAGTTTTTCATTCGCTTAGATCCTACCAGTTCTGCCGGATTCGGCGGAATGGGTCCTCCTGTAAGTACACTAACATTAGGTACAGCGGTATCATTGATGTAGGGCTGACAACCTTGATCCTGAACCAGACACATGGATAAGCCTTCTGAATTGCTTAAACCAAAGAGTTTGTGCTGGGTAGGATTGCGCATGTCTGCATCAATAACCAGGACAGTTTTCCCGGATTGAGCTATACTCACTGCCAAGTTGGCGATAGTGGTTGATTTCCCTTCCCGGGGACCTGAACTTGTTACCATAATCTTTTTGGTTTTGGAATCGACGCCTGTAAACTGGACATTAGTTCGAAGTGTTCGGTAGGCTTCTGAAATAGGTGATTTTATTTGTTCAAACGTAATTAATGAAAGTGCCAAATGGAATCGTCCCCTTACCCTTGTTTTCCTGTATCATAGTTTGGTATAACCCCAAGTACCGGAATTCCTAAAAGTTTCTCTACATCATCGGAGGTTTTTACGGTGTTGTCCAGATATTCTAAGAGGAAGACCAGTCCAACGGAAGCCATTAAACCCACTACAAAGGCAATTAGTATGTTAAGTGTTTTATTGGGTTTAACGGGGTGTGTTGGGGTCACCGCAGTATCGACAATGCTAACACTATCTACTTTTTTAATATCAATGACGGCTTTCGAAAACTCATTAGCCATTGAGTTGGCAATAATGGCTGACAGGTCAGGGTCAGTATTCATAACCGTAATCTCAAGGATTTCAGTGGTCTTCACCGGGTTGATGGAGATCAAACTGTCAAGTTCTGCCACGGTTAGTTCTAAATCTAAGTTATCAATCACATTTTGTTCGACGGTTCGACTCTGGGCTATGGCTGCATAAGTCTTAGCAAGCTGCAAGTTGGCTTGAAGGACACTATTATCTAACATTTGAACTGCGGATTGTCCTGCCTCTCCAGCCTTCTTTCCGACGATCAGCGTCGTGGATGCTTGATAAACTGGTTTGATTACATAAAAACTGATAATTCCGCTGGTGAGAGCGGCAATAAGCGGTAAGGCCACGACGATAATCCAACGTTTGCGAAGCATCTCCCAATATTGCCGTAAATCGATTTCTTCTTCCATTTTGACCTCCCAATTACGTCCATTAAAAACATATTCGACATATTAATATTCGCCTTAATTTGTGTTTTTCCTTCACCTCTAGAACTAAATGTTTTTGGTCAGGCGCTAATTGCAGATAAAAGGCCGTATTCTCTATACGGCCTCATAATTTTATCAATTAAATAAGGTAACGGGATAATCCTAATCTAAAAATCTCAATTTTACCGTTAGAGTCCCGACGACATTACCCTCGATTAAAAGTTTCCCTTGTAGAGTTTTAGTTTTGGTATTTTGATAAAGCGCCCTGAAAGTCTCCAGGTTTATGCCACCAGGAACGGATGTACCCAGAATTAAATCTCCCACTGTTACGATTCTTTCTTGCTCTGCTCTTAAGGAGATGTTCTGGACATCAGAAAATACTTTAAACTGTAGTGTACAATCTTGGTCGGCTGTGACGGCAAAGCCAATCACCTTATCACTATCGTCGAGGTCAGAGAGATCAATTTCCTCGCCATTATCAAATGTTCCCAAGGAATTTGCTGGATTTGTGATCACCCGGAGATTGCTAACCTTTACTGAGGCTGGAGTCGTTGGGGCCGTCGGAGTGGTCGGATCAGTCGGCGTAGTTGGCGGGGTAGGCGTGGCAGGCGGAGTAGGTGGCTGAAATGCCTTTGCTCCACTTCCGGTAATCGTCACAGTATTTCCTCGTTTATCAAAACTAGAGACGTTTGCTCCTAGATCAACGATCAAAGATGCTTTACCCAGAGTTAAAAGATCTTTTATGACAGCGGATGCAGTAAGATGAACCTGTGCTTGATTATGGAGCACTACAGGCTGAGTAAAGGCCCCTCTCAACTCGACAATAGGGCTCTGCCCAGGCGTGCTTAATATGGTTACTTCACCAAGGGAACCGCTTTTGACGTCAAGCACTGCAAAGGAACGTGCCACAGTGTTGCCGATTGCTGTAGTACCATTTGACTCAATTCGGGTTTCACTATTACTATCCACCGTGAGGACTTCAGCGGATGTATTTTTTAGGTGGATACTGTCCTTTGCTCCGGAAAGTATGACGATCTTACTAGCGCTTACATCGTTTAAGGTTGCCGATCCATTGTCACCGGGGTCTAAAAACACAGTTCCTAAGACCTTTAGGTTACTAAGTGTGACATTATCCCCATTGACATAAACACTATAATCCAGGTTAGCGTTTTCTAGGGTTATGTTGTCACCGGATATTTGGACACTATCCGTCAACTTAATAGGCTTTGCAGCGTCTGCGGCACCCGCTTTAGTGTTATTCACTGAATAAGGGATATTAGAGGTTATTGTGTTCATTCCTGCAGAAGGAACTACCGCTTCTCCACCTAAAGCTATCATTTTTGCCGTTGATAGGTTCAACTTGACAAAGGTTTTTGTGGCATTTTCTAATTGCCGGTTAACAAGTAATAAAGGCGCTTGGGCTGAAGCTGCCAAAGGCACCCCAGCCAAAGCGTCGACTAAGGTTTCTCCATTAGCGACGTACACCTGGTTATTTTTATAGTCTTTAGTAAAGTTCCTAAGGATTTGGATGTTGGTGTCATATTTAGTCTGCCCTGAGAATCGACTGACGTTACCTGGCAAATCCCCTTTAACTCTATCAGATACGACGGCTGAGCCACCAACGACATAGGATTCTTTGACTTGGGCCTTGATGCTGTCCAGATAGGCTTTTACTGAAGTCGGGAGTTGACCCTGGGTTGTGGTTAGAATGGGCATTTCCTGAGCAGCAGCAATGGGAGCCACAGACAGGGCATCAGCGGGGCTTAACCAACCTGCAGCCAGGACGACTCGGGAAAACCCAGCACCCTGACGAGCCAGTTCTTTGGCAATGTTAACTGAGGTCTCATACTGATCATAACCACCCAGTTGAACCGGGGTAATACCTAAGGTCTTGAGTTCCTCAATAGCTTGAGGTTTAATGACCGCCGTCCCGCTCGTTATATAAACTGTTTTGGGCTGAAGGCGTTGTAGTTCGGCCTTCGCGGCTGGATTGAGGCTGTTCCCCCCATCCGTTAGGAGGATCGGTGCGTTTAATTTTGCCGCAAGTGGTCCTGCAGCCAAGGCATCCACCAGTGAATAGTTCATTCCAGCTGAAAGTACGACATTATCCGTAGTGCCGGGCCAACCCTTTTGGGCCATGAGGGCTGCTGTTGCGTACTGATCCACTCCACCGATGCGAGTGTAGGTATTGGAGGCAGGGGGCGTGGCAGCGTCCGCTGCAATAGGTGTTAGGGTTGAAGACAATGCAACAAGTCCTGCTAAACAACCGCTTAGCAGCCTTTGTTTTGTTTTTTGGCGCATGATACTTCCTCCTCGTTTTGTTTCAACTAAGTGTCTATGATAGTAGTTTATGGCATATTAGTTATTAACAGTTATTATTCGCCAAACTACGCTTTTTTCCTGCAGTAAAGTGCGTACCAACCTTTTAAGGTTTGATGGGAGGCCTGGGACAAATATTGGGGCCAGCCTCTTAAAGCTGGCCCCATTTCGATACTTAACTCTTACTTGTTAATAATGACATTATAGGTTTTGGTATTGCCTGCTGCATCGGTTAAGTTAACAGTGACCATGACGTGGTCTACTACTGCGCCGGTGCTAGTTGATCCACATAAGTTTACAAGGACTTGGAAGATGGCATCTCGCTTGGTTGCTCCATAGACTAAGGCATCGAGCATTTCAGCACGTGAAATGTTAGACGCTTCAATGGTATTCATGACGTTGACCAGATTATCTGTAATCGCAGCTTTTTGGATATCATCAGCCGACTTCATGGCGGTAAAGAGATCCGTGAAGTTGACCGCTTTAAACATTGCTGCTCTCGTCGTAGGACTCAGGTCACTCATAACTGCTTCAAAGAGAGCTGTATAATTCATCAGATCCAAGATAGATTCTTTTTGTGCAAGGCTTAAATTAACACTCTCAAATAAGGTTGTGACATCTGTGTTTCCTATGAAATTCAGTAAAGCCTCTTTTTGGTCAGCGGTTAAGGCTGGGTTAACTTCATCTAACAGAGGGAACAGGGCTACTATGACGGACATTTTAAATTCAGAAGCATTGGTGTCCGTTAATGCCAGATCAAGAACTTGAGTCATATTATCTAAGATTTTCACTTTTAGAGTTGGATCCGCGTTCCTGATGGCTGCATAAAAGTCCTCAAAACCAATTTGTGCAAAGACAAGATCTTGGGTAGCTTGATCAGCGCCTTGAACAAGCTCTAAGACCTTCGCAAAATCCACGGTGTTGAGAAGAGCTTGCTTATCAGAAGGCTCTAAATTCTTTATGGCATTGAAAATCGCGGTCATATTGGTTTGGGTCAAATTAAGATCTTGATTCGTCGGCAGGGGAGCATTTAATAAGGTATTTGGTTCGCCGGCTTTAAGGTTAAAGTATCCAATTGTTTCGGATGCACCAATGGTAAGGGATAGTTTACTGTCTTTAGTCACTCCTATTCCGGAGGATCGCTTCACTTGGCTAAAGGATAAGGTTAAGGTATTGTTTATCTTGTCAAGAATCGCACCTGAAATGGACGATACATCATTAATTAGGGGCTTAATGGCAAGTCTGAATGCAGCTGAACCATTCGTTAAGGCCGCAACTTGAGCATCAACTTGGTCCTGTTTAGCTAGTAAGTTATAATTAACGGCTTTGGCTGCATTGATCACAGCTTGGAACGCAGTGCGGGCTTCTAGAGATACATCATCGACATAAGTCTTTCCGAGTAAGGCTGTTGCTTTATTTATTTCAGTTGTTAACGTGGCTTTGTTTACTGGGTCCGTGGTGATGACAGCATTATTAAACGCCGTGGTTGCATTCGCTAGAGCCTGTACTTGATAATCTACTTCCGCTTGAAGTGCGTTAGCATCATTATAAACTGCTTTTGCCGAATCAATCACTGCTTTAAAGGCATTGTATGCAGTCTGTGACACATTTCCTTTTGCCGTTCCAACGGTTATGCTTCCTAGTAGGGAATCGGCACTATCAAGGGACGTGTCTAAAGACGTCTTATTGACAACTACTCCAACTTCGACGATGACCCGATTATTGAAGACCGCAGTCGCCGTTGCCAAGGCTGCAACTTGAGTCTCAACTTGGGTCTTAGTCGCAGTCGCATTATCCTTAACTAGCGTAGCTGCATCGATGGCTGCTTGGAAAGCATTCCGAGTAGCTTGAGATACCTGACCAGCTTCAGTACCAACTTCTTTACTAGTTATTAACGTTTCAGCATCACTAATCGCAGTCGTTAGGGCAGTTTTATCAACCGGGGCAGTTACATTACCTGCTACGGTTCCTCCTCCAAGAGCGCTTGATCCGGTAGCTCCTGCATCAATAATCGCGTTTGTTATTGCAGCACCTGCTGGGACGAAGATATCCGCTAGTGAGTTTGTCACAACATTGTTTACAGTCGTTGCATCTCCAAGGGTTACCGATACGGCTTCTTGGCTGCTCACGTCGACGGTTCCAAAGGTTCCAGCCCCTTGCAAGGCAACCGTTTGTCCTGATAGATTTGTGGCGACAACCAATTGGCTAACCTCAGCACCCAATGGAGCAACAATATTTGCCCCTGTGTTGGCTACAAGGTTAGAAATTCTTGAGCCAGTTGTCGTAGCTATCGTAGTATTATCTGAACCATTGACAACGACGTTTTGCATAGCACCTTTTAAGGTAACCGTTTTTCCAGGTTGTTTAGTAGCTACTAATACTTCCGGAATAACAGCTCCCTCAGCCGCGGTTAGTTCTACCCCTCCCCCGACTTCAATGGTTTCAGCAAAGGTACCTTTAAGTACCACTTTCGGTTCACCATCGGGAGATTGGTCTGAGAATTCGATTGTAATAGTACCAAGTGAACCATCACTTGTTTCGAAGCTAGCTGATGCATAAGACTCTGTACGAGTGATAGATCCTCCGGACGCCTTAATATGTGTAATATTCGGATCTGCATCATCGTCTTCGTTTTTGCTAAGATTCTTTAAGAGTGCTGCTATTACGTTTTCTAAATAGATCGAATTCTTTCCTCCGGAAAGTACGATAATGTTATTCGCTTGGACATTGCGCAACGTGACGGTACCCATTGCTCCCGGATCCAAACTAATATCAAATTCAGACTTAGCGTTTTTGATTATGACACCATCAGCTGTTACTTTGATCGGTGAGGTTATCACATGTAATGGCTGGCCATCGGCTGCTGAGATAGCATCAGCCTTTACCTGACTGTCGATAATAACTTCGACGAGGACAGCTGCGTTAAAGACGTTCGTCGCAGCAGCTAAGGCGTCTACTTGAGCAACTACTTGGGCTTGGGTGGCGCCGGCATTATTTTTAACCGCATTAGCAGCATCAATTGCAGCTTGGAACGCATTTTTAGCTGCTAGGGTAACGTTTCCATGACCTGTACCGACTGTTTTACTCCCGATTAAGGTTGTGGCATCTGTTATGGCTGTGATGAGGGGTGCTTTGTTGACGATAATGACGCCACCGACGTTACCCCCACCACCGCCGCCACCGCCGCCACCTGGGGTGGCAGGTTCTTCGGGCTCAACGGGAGTTTCAGGCTCAGGAGGAGTTACTTTATCTATTACACCTTCAGGAACAACGGCCGTACCACCTAAAGCAGTAACGATGCTTGTCGAGGAAAGTTTACTTTTTGCATAGGCCGTGGCTTCGTTAGCCGTTCCTTTCGTGAGGACGATACCCGCATTGAACAAAGCAGCTAGAGGAGCTCCGGCTAAAGCATCAATGGCTGTTTCACCATTAGCTATGAAAAGACGATCAAACTTAAGCACGCCATCATAGGCTTTAAGTACGGCAAGGTTCGTATCATAAGCCGTATACCCGAAGTGGCGGGTTGCGTTGGGAAGCTGATTCTTAACACTTTCACTAACGACACCTATGCCGCCAATGACATCGGCTGCGACAATGCTGGGATTTTCGTTCAAAAACTCTCTTACACTAGCAGGAATGTTATCTTTGTCCGTTAAGAGAATCGGCTGAGTCTGAGCAGAAGCTATAGATGCAATGGAGAGTGCATCTTGATTAAGCCAACCATAAGCAACAGCAATTTTGCTAATATTAGCTCCAAGAGCCATCATTTGCTTGGCAATGTTGACCGAGGTTTCAAAACGGTCTTTTCCACCTAAGGAGACAACCTTAATTCCCATGCCGGTTAACTGATCGAGAACCGCTTGGCTGATAACTGCCGTTCCACTGGTTACATAAACGGTATCGACATTGAGTTTAATAAGTTCTGCTTTGGTGTCTGGATTAAGGACGTTTCCAGCTTCCTGTAGAAGAATAGGCGCTTTTAGGTACGTAGCAAGTGGGCCAGCTGTCAGGGCATCGACCATACCATAGGAGGTCGATGAGGATAGAATGGCTGTACCAGTCCAACCTGTTTGTTCAGCAATTTGCACGGCTGTTTGCGCGGCGGTGTATCCACCTAAACGAGCAGGTGCTGCTACCGACGCTGCGTCCTGTGCGAGCACATTAAAGGGAATCATCGAAAGGGCCATACCCGCTATAGCTAGTGAGGCTATAACTTTTTTAGTTCTTTTCATATAGTGAATTTCTCCTCTCACCTTTGTCGGATCGTATCCTTCAAATAACTAAATCGACGCTTTTTATGCTAAGGACGTTTTGTTTCGTCCCTCACCTCCTAAATTATAAACAATGTTATCAATAACTTTATACAGCCTATGGAAAGCTTTCAATGGGACATTAGTCCCATAAATACGTTTATCCTGCTTTTTTTGGACGAAATTCGCCCTTCACCCCCTTAAAAAAGGCAAAACCGCCCGTATAAAATTATTAGATTGAAATTCCTAGGATTTTGATGAGTAATGTCTATTAACGAAAAATTACACGAATCTCCTCAATCTAGCATATTTGTCTAAACGCTATACCTGCTTTTTATGATTCTCCATGAAAAGCAGGTATTCCTGCTTGTTTCAATGCAAAATATTCTCTCATTTATCTAAACTTTGCTACTCATTCGTTAGGCAGGGTGTAAATCGAATCAAAAGTGTCATTTCTTAAATCTGCTAAATACTGCAATAAGGCTACAATGTCTTTGATATTGGTTTGAACAAAGTTCTCGCCGAGTCCTGGTGGTAGAATTGAAGCCATGTTAATAGTGTTAACATCCCCTTCACTCAGACCTGACTCGCGTAACCCAGCTAAGTACTGTAATCCTGCAACTGTATCAACAATATTTGGTCCAGATCCGTCCAAGGGGCTGATTATTTTGCCTCTTTGAAAAGGCAAAATCGTTGCTATTGGAGGTTTGATCCTATTTAAGTCCTGATCCCCAAGGTCTAGAAAACGTACTTTTATGTTGGTAGGGGACTTGGTTGATCCTGTCAAGGCAAGAGAAATAAATATAAGCTTATCCACCGAATCCGTATTTACAGATCCAGCGTCTGTGACAATAATCTTGCCCGGCTCGTTGAGGTTCTTAGTAAATTGACCAAGCTGAGCCACATCAACAACGTCTAAAATTCGAACGTTTTCGGGGTCATAATCTACTTCTATCTTATAACCTGCTATGGTTCTGTCAGGACATACATTGCCCTGAGTATCTTGGATTGCCGTTAGCCCAATGTACAATCCAGCATCATTATTAGTAGGATTTTCCCCTAACTGAACTAAAGAAAGAGCCGAGTACTCATTAGAACTCTTTGCCCAACAAGTAAATAGGAGTTCTGTTTGTGCTTTAGTACCTGTGGCGGAGGTGACAGTTATCTCAAGGGTTGTTGTTCCCGTAGTATTGGGGGTTCCCGTAATCACTCCTGTGCTGGGATCAAGATTCAATCCTTCCGGGAGTCCCTCCGCGCTCCATTCGTAAGGAGCAATTCCGCCTGTGGCCTGAAGTATCCCTTGATACTCCACTCCTTGAAAAGCACCCGGGAGTATTGGCGTAATAATAGTTAGTGCCTGCTCGCATTGTATTTGCAGTAATTTGAGTGTATCTGCACTAGCTACTCCACCTACTTCGGCAATCAAGCATACTGTACCTGAAGATGATGAAGAGGTAAATTGTGCAGTTGCTACTCCATTCCCATCTGTTTGAACAAGTGGTAGATCATACCAGGCGTCTTCATTTTCCATAAAGTAATAATAGAATGTAACCCCGGCATTGGGAATGGGATCACCCATTTGATCAGTTACGACTGCTGTGAGTGTCGCCGGTGAGCTGTTAGGTACTAAGGTGGTTTTATCGCTTAATAGAGTAATGTTAATTTCAGAATCATTGATGGTTATTTGTGGGGACGTGAAATCCTTAGGTGCAGATAACGATTTAGAATATCCGGGCTGAGAGCTTTGCACATTAATACTAGCAACTGATAACAGGGCGCTGGGATAGTCCTTTAAATCACTTTTACTGACAACGTATTGTCCTACTAATGAGTTACTGGCAGGATCGTACAAACAGTGGGCAATTCCTGTCGATTCAGCATTGATTGCTAACCTTACATCCGCCGCCTGAATTGGGTGACCCTCCTCTTGAGCCTCAAGGTTTATTTCCACAATCTGGCCTATAGAGGCTGTACTCGGACTTAGACTGACCGACTGGATTGATATTTCGGGGATATTCTGGATATATATTTCTACTGCTGAGGAAGGCTCACTTGGACCAGTTTGGGTAACGGCAGATACCTTGTAAAAATAACTACTATAAGTAGACAATCCTGTATCTAGATACTCTGGTTCTGTAGAAGCACCAATTAGTGTGTAGTTTTGATTTCCATACCAATTTTGTGTGCGGTAGATATTATAAGATTCTGCACCAGGTACGGAGTTCCAACTTAGATAAGTTTCTTGAGGATTTGTCAACTCTACCTTAAGTCCTGTCGGGGTATTAGGATCTAAGGCCTTCGCACTAACCTCCGACGATAATGGGCTTTCACCATTGCTATTTTCCGCACTAACTTTGTACCAATAAGTTGTTGTAAACACTAGATCCTTATCCGTATAGCTAGGGTTAGTACTGGTACCAATCTTTGAATAGATACCGTTAGAGCTTTTCGCTCGGTAAATATTATATGATGTTGCTCTTGATTGAGATTGCCAAGCGAGACTTATCTCAGTGGTACTTATTCCCGAAGCCCGTAAACCATGAGGGGTGTATGGTTTCTCATTACCTAGTGCATAAAGCAAATCTTTAGTCGCAATATAGATTTTTCCATCTGAACCAAGGGCAGGTGAACCCGAATCTCCACCTATCCAGCTAGCCCATTTTAACCCCCCAATAGGATTAAAAGCTATAAGTTCCGAGTTATTCGAACCCACATACACTGTGCCATCTGAGCCTATGACTGGCGCGGATAGAAATTTATAATGACCACTCTGATATTCCCAGCGCTCACTTCCGTCTGGTTTAACGGCATAGAAGTTGCCGTCATTGGATCCAAAGAAAATTGTCTCATCGGAAGAAATGGCTGCCGAGGACCGGATAGTACCTCCCGTGGGGAAATCCCATTTTTTTGTCCCATCGGGATTAAGCGCGTATAAGTTCTTATCGTCAGAGCCAATATAAATTGTTCCATCTGCCCCGATAACAGGTGATGAAGAGACTATCCCCCCTGTTGTAAACTGCCACTTAATGGTTCCATCCGAATTGACGGCGTAGATTTTTTTATCACCACATCCGATATAAATAGTACCGTCTAAAGCAACAGCTGGAGAAGATTCTATAAAACCTTCAGTGGGGAACCTCCATTTAAGGCTCCCATCTGAGTTAATAGCATAGAGGGAGGAGTCAGCGGCACTAATGTAAACCGTTCCATCGGAGGCAATAGCTGGACTGGTTCCTAGTGCAACCACTGCTGCAAAGTCCCATTTCTTATAGCCGCTTTTGTCGATGGCATAAAGTTTATCTGCTCCGTCATAAATCGTTCCATCCGTACCTACTGTAGGATTGGAATTCACGTTTACTACTGCGGCGCAATTCCATTTCTCAGTTCCATCCTGATTTATGGCGTAGAGTTTATCTCTTCCAATAAAAATTGTGCCATCAGAACCTATTACAGGAGAAAGTGGTATTCCGTAGTATCCCACAGAGTTAATATCGAATCGCCATTGAATTTGTGCTGAACTGGGCCCGGGACCTTTAAAACGGGATTGTCTCGTCCAGTTGAAGACAGTGGGCTGCTCTGCGAAACGATCATATTGACCTTGCTGATATCCTAGGCCTTGCTCAAATTGCGTTAATTCAGCCTTGGCAATATTCGGAGATATTGGGATTACCCCGACGAAAAGCATTAGACCGACTAAGCTAAGCGCCAGAATTTTTTGCTTTAGAACTTTGCTTAAGAGCTTTTTTCTTATGCCCATTCTCGAATCTCCTTCCCCTAAAGAATCCTTTACTACACTACTCAACCCAACTTCAGTATAGGTTGGGCTGAGTAGTCATTGATTATTTTGATGAAACCCGCGTTAGAACGGTTTCAGGAACAGCAGCTTTACCACCGAGAGCTGTCACAACACTGGTAGAGGTGAGCTTACTTTTCACAAAGGTTGCGGCCTCCGGAACGACTTGGTTTGTGAGAATAATAGCCGCCTTGGATTGAGCAGCAAGTGGTGCGCCTGCAAGAGCATCAATCCCTGTCTCACCATTAGCTAGGTAAACATGATCATACCTAATGGATGCGTCGAAATCTTTGAGAACTTGGGTGTTCGTGTCATAGGCTGTGTTACCAGCATGACGTGTTGCACTTGGTAGCTGAGTTATTAGCCCATTACTTATTACACCAGTTCCACCAATAACATCTGTAGCTTTAATGTTGTTTGTGATCAGGAACGTTTTTACACTATTAGGGATTATTTCTTTTTCGGTTAAGAGAATGGGCTGAGTTTGGGCAGAAGCAATGGAGGCAATGGAAAGGGCATCTTGGTTTTTCCAACCATAAGCGATGGCTACCTTGTCCACTTGAGCTCCCAGGTCGACCATCTTCTGAGCAATATTGGCCGAGGTAGCAAATCGATCCACCCCGCCAAGGGACTCAACGCTAATGCCCATCCCCTTAAGCTCATTTAAGATCGCCTGACTGATAACACCCGTTCCACTGGTCACGTAGACGGTCCTGACCTTGAGCTTGATGAGTTCTGCTTTAGTATCTGGGTTTAGTGTGTTTCCGGCCTCGGTCAACAAAATAGGTGCTTTCAAGTAGAACGCTAAAGGTCCAGCGGTCAGGGCATCGACCATGCCATAGGAGGTTGAGGAGGCGAGAATGGCTTGTCCTGTCCACCCAGTTTGTTCGGCGATTTGGACGGCTGTCTGGGTAGCGGTCGTTCCAGACACTCGATGAGTTTCAACCACCTGGGGGGTAGGTATGGGTTGTTCCGGTTGTGGTGCAGCCGGTTGGCCTTGACGGGAGTTGCCTCCTGAGTTTAATTCTTCAACTTCAAGGGGGAATTCTATAGGGACGGTTTGAGCGGGAGATTGACTATCCCTAACGGTGATTTGAACAATGCTAGTGGTTGCGTTCGAAGCGGGAGTCCCTGAAATCGTTCCAGTTTGGGAATTGATCGTTAATCCCTTGGGCAATCCTACTGCTGACCATGTGTAGGGTGGAACTCCATTCCTTGCCCTCAGGGTAGTACTATAGGCTTGATTAATCGTTGCCGGGGGTAAATTCACAATGTTGATGGATAAAGGACTCATTGGTTGGGGATTTTGACTGGATCCTGATGAGATGTCGACTTGACCATTGGCAACTTGTACATCCAGACTCTTTAAATCTTCTAACACGACGTCTTTAACGGTAAGCTTTAACTCACTGCTGCCTGAAGCTATATCTCTAGCCTTTACTCGTAAGGACGCCAAGGTTATGTCTCCGTCGACACCGGTGGTTTGAACAGCGGAAAGTCCGATGTTGCCCGATATAGTCGTATTAGGAAACAGCATTTTAAAGGAATCTGCAGACGTTTTTTCTAAACTCACTTCGAGTTTGAGAGGATCGTATTGAATGCTGATTTGATAGCCTGCAATGCCAGGGCTTGGTATGTTTTGACCCTTAATAGCGACAACAACCGTTTCACCTGGCGCGATTTGGCAAGATTCGATTTTAACTGAAGGTTGGGATCCTGCTGCGAAACTACTCTGTGGATTATTGATCAGTAAGGAACTCGTAAACATGAGTATAACGAGCAGGAGTGCATAAAAACGAGGTAAGACTTTTGACGTTAGATGAACCATCTTGATAACCCCTCTCTCAGTATTATCAGTGTACGTATCTAAATCTAGGGTTATAAATCATAAGCCCTGATCTCATGAGAGAGACTAGGGCTTACGCTGTTATTTGTTAGGATTACAAGATTCATAGAGTTAAGGTGCTGTATACGTTCCAGAAAGTTTACCAGACCTGACTATATGGCCATTAATCTTCTCTCTTAATTGGTTGTAAGTATAGCCATAAATAGTTTCGTCCGTGGTGTCAATATATGGGGTATCTAATTCAAAGACTTCGATTACATAGTGGTGGGTTCCACTACCGGAAGGAGGTTTTGGCCCATAGTATCCGTTAGTGAATCTAGCATCTTGACCCCAAGTGGTCAGCAGTTCTTCGCTACCTGAGGGCATGCTGCCTGTGCCTGGTTGATCACTTGTCTCAGATGCACCCGCATTAAGCGAGGTGATCGTATTGGGGATATTTTTCACGACCCAGTGATTCCAGTTATTAGCATAAATATCCGTCATGATGATAAAGAAGGAATGTCCTGCTTGTGCCGTGGTTCCCCAATTCAGTGGAATACTCTGATTTTCCGCTCCAGGAACGGTGTAGTCGTTCTCGTCTCCTGAAAGTATATGGACATTAGGTATAACACCTCCTTCCTCAAACGAGCTTGAGGTGACATTTAGGTAGGGATTAGGTGTTACATCTCCGCCACTTCCTCCTGAACCGCCGCCGCCACCGCCAAGGTCACAAGGCACTGCCCAACTCATACTGGGGACCTTGTCAGCTAGACCTTGTAAACGAATAAGTAGCGTCGTTTCTGCTGAAGGGATCGTTAAATTGGCTATATACCCACTACCAGTCAAGGAGACATGGGGCTGATTATTAATCTCACCCGTCCATATGTCGGAGCCTACTTTGATTTCATAAGGTTTACCTGAGATATCTCCACCTAGAAGTACCTCATCGCCCGTATTGTAACCATCGTTGCCAGGATCCCTTTCCAAGTTTATGGGGGCTTCTCCGATGCTGCTAACGGTTAGAAGAGTGACAAAAGGACTGGCTGGTGTCAGGCTATTAGCGGGCTTACGTATTTCGATGGTCTCTGCTCCAAGCGAAGCTAACGTTTCCATTTGGGCCTCGGTAAATTGGATGCTCTTGTTTTCGTCTGTCGTGACTTCAATGACCGAGTTATCACTGAGGCTGAGCTCATAATCCGTTAAGGCCTCCAGACCGGTCGTATTGATTTTCCAATGTTCGAATTCTCCAGTTACGGTTCCTGGATCCAATACTTGCACATCAGGTCCGCTTACGGTTACCACATAGGCTGGGCTGATAGCTTTTCCTGCCGATTGGGCGGATACGGATATGACATTACCTTGGGAAAGGGTCAGTCCGGAGACTGTCCAGTTACCGTTAAGATCTGCAATTACAGGTAAGGCTGCTACTCCGTCAATGCTTAATCGGATGGTTGCTTCTGCAGGTGCTGTACCTGAGATACTGGTATCTCCTGCTCTGATAGTACCTGTAATGGCTGGAGTTTCGGTTACTACCGTGCTGGGAATCGGCGATTTAATTTTCTGCCAGTTGGAGTGGACAGTACCTCTTACGACTTCTATCTGATACACCTGAGGAACTAAATCCCTTAAAGTGACTTGGCTGTTGGCATCTGAGGATAAACCTTGCTTCCCGGCAATCGGTACACCATTAATGTCGTAGAGATTGACAACGTCCCCGCTGATCAGTCCTCCGACAATGATTGTTTCAAGGCCGTTTGCTGTTTGTTCTACATGCCAGTAAAAGTTAATAAGTTTTCCCCAACTTTGAAACATGCTTGGAGTTAAGCTGTCCGGGTTTGGACGCCTTATCTGAACTTTGATCCCATCTTCATTTGTCAGGCTCACGTTATTGAAGACAGTTTCCGTGCTTCCAGCTGCGATTATCTGAGTGCTTCCGATTTGTGGTCCGCTTGCCTTGAATAGGGTAACTTCATCTCCACTAATCAGGCCTTCAACATAGATACTCGTTGAGTTGTTCGACTCCAAGGTTCCCATACCAATGGACAGATTCTCAAAAACTTCACGCATGCCGACTAAGCCATTGCGCATAACACGAACTTTAAGGAACAATTCATTGCCAAAACTAACGTTGTCAATGATAAATGGGCTCGGTTTAGCGGCATCAACGATTATAGGATTGATTAGAGAGAAATTATCGCTACCTCTAAAAACCTCAACTTCGTCACCAATTTGCAAATCATATAGATGAAGTTGTTTACCACTCTGGGTACCCTCATGAATGCCGACCCCAAACTCCACACGACCTATGGGTACCTTTGTCATTTTCTTTCGAGAGTGAAAGCCGCCACGGATTACTTCGACATAGTACGCAGTGAGGCTTAAATCATTTATAATGACTTTACCGTCAACCGCCGGCAATCCTACTCTTCCGGGTACGGGGACACTTGCTATGTCGAATAGATTAACAACATCGCCACTTTCAAGGTATTCAACCGTAACAGACATAAGCCCATTTGAAGATAGTTCTGACTTTAAGCCAAAGTTGATCATGTCTTCCCAACGGAAGAAGAGTTTTGGCGTTCTGCTCACTGGATTGGGGCGGATGATCTCTACCCTTAACCCACTATTAGCGATGTTGATATTACTAAAGGTAACAAGCGAGGAACCTGCCGCAACGGTTAGTGGACTTCCAATTTGTGTCTCGTTTTCTGCATAAAGGTTTACTTGGTCACCTGTTTGAAGTCCGCTTACAGTGATGTCTGTCACATCTTCGTTATCTACTACTTTAAAACCAGCCATGCTCACTTTCATGCTTTCAAAGATCAGTCGTTCTCCCACAAGGTTACCCCTTGTGATTTTTAATCTAAGGTATAGTTCACTGTCAAAGGTGATATTATCCAAAACAAGAGGGACTCCCGCGGCTGTTTTTTCCACGGTTACCGGTGAAATAAGGTCGGTATTGTCGCTTCCTCTCAGTAGCTGGACTAAGTCACCGTTTTCCAGTTCGCTGTCAAAGATTTCTAGTTTTATACCGTTGTTAGTACCGACTGTTCGGTGATAGCCAAATTCGAGTTTACCGGGTACTACGTTAAGCGGCTGAAACTGATCGTCCCGTAAATTCACGGTGTACTGTAAGAGGGCTATGATATCTTTGACACTCGGGTTGGCTATCGTATTTTGTGTCTCAATAATTGATGCCATGTTGACGGGATTAACATAATTCGGGCCTAAACCGACACTCCTGCGGTTTGCCAGATATTGTAGACCGGCGATAGCATCCGCAACTCCTGGCTTTGGCGCAATACTAGTCTCGGGATAGGTTAGGTCCTCGTTAAAGATTTTCCCTTTCTGGAATCTAAGATTACCTACGGTTGGGATTTGAATTCTATGGATATCGTCGTCCCGAACATCTTTATAGACCACGGAGATACTTGTCAGGTCTCTTGCAGACCCTTTGAGGACTATTGGGATAAAAAACAGTTGATCGAAGGACGAAATCTCACTTCCTGAGGCACAAGAAACTAGAACTTTGCCAATACCATTGGATGTTTCAACGTTATGGCTGAACAATTCCCCTGAGTTTGACTGATCTAGTGCATAAGGGATGAATACTTGGTCGGGATCGAAATTTACTTCGATTTCATAACCTGAGATTAGGCTGTTCGATACAGGATTATTTGCTGAATCTTTGATCCCGGCTAGTCCGATGAACAATCCTGCACTATTACTATCGTTAGGGTTAACCCCTAGTTCTACGATTGGGGTGGCGCTGAAACCAACCCTTCCAGCTTCAAATATCTTAGCCGCATCTACTAAGTTTAAAATTGCTTCGGTAAATTGAGCAGCTGTTGTCTGTTCATTATTAGCAACTGCTTGAGCTTGTGTTATTGCAACTTGTAAAATCGCCTTTGAGCCAATAGCGTATTGACCAACGTCCGTTCCTTCGATCGCTTGATCATGGATAGTTTGAACTTGTGTTATTGCCGATAGAAGAGCAGTCTTGTATTCCTCCAAATTCACAGTAACAACGCATTGTGTATAGATTTCTGGATTGGAATCGCTGGTAACTAGGATCACAGCTGTTCCTGGATTAATGGCCGTCACCACTCCGTCCCTTGACACAGATACAATATTGATTCCGCTCTCGTTGGTTACCGTCCAGGTCACGCTCTTGTTTGTCGCATTAGTCGGCATAATAGTGGCTATGAGTTCTTCTGATCGCCCTACTGTTAGTGTTAATTCGGTTTTGTTTAGGGTTACTGTACTAACTGGTTCTGGGGTTGTATTTGTTTCGGTTACACTAAGTTGGTACTCTCCCATTTCTTCTGAATTGTACATTTCGACCATAATGTAATAGTCTTGGCCTGCAAGTAAATAATCAGTTAATAGAAAATTATTACTATCGCCGCTATCATCATCGAATGTGATCTGATCTCCATTGGTGTCAAGTAAGCAACCATAGGTATCCGAATCAGATAACGTGGTAAAAGTGTAATTGCCCGAATGGTCAGGGGTATACTTAAATACGTCGATATCTCCTCCGGGGTCAATTCGCCCGGTCACGTTTGTTCCTAAGCTAATCTGTGTTGCTGAAGTAATCGTATTGCCATGATCGTCTGGCATAGGGGGGGAGTCAGTAACACTTAGTTGATAATTTCCTGTTTCTAATGAATCGTACATTTCGACTCTAATGTAGTAGTCTTGGCCTGCAAGTAAATCCCGTGCAATTAAAAAGTTTGAACTATGTCCACCATCATCGTTTTCAGTTAGCAGACTTTCCTGGGAATCAAAGAGGTAGCCATAAGTATCATAATCAGATATTGTAGTGAAACAATACCTGCCTGCAACAGCAGGTGTAAACCTGAAAAAGTCAGCATCACCGGCAGGATCAAGTTGACCTGATATATTCACTCCTAGGCTAATCTCTGTCGCTGAACCAAATGAGTTGCCATGATCATCCGGTACAAGAACTCGCTTCAATATTGTGAGATCTATGCTAGAATTTTGACTTAGACTTGGATTCACCGGCGTCGCTATACTCTCATTCAGCGTCGTTCCCGCCAATGAATAATATCCATCTTCAAAGTATTCAATAGAATCATTAAATAAGTGGTAACTAACTTTGACACTTGAAATATCCAAAGGTACCGTTATTGAGTAATTCGATGAGTTACTATCTTCAACAATTTCAAAGTACGAGGAATAATTGCCATTGATCCCCTCGGGGTGGACCCAAATGTTTCCATCCATGCCCCCAGCTTGAGCTCTTTGACCATCTGGCAGTTCAATTTTTCCTGTTATTGTATTACCTTGATATATGTCGAAATTAATTCCAGATAGATTACCATTATTTATATTAAAAAGGGCTGCACTATCAAATTCTATTGTCGTCTCATTAGTTACAGAATAATAGCCGCTCCCCACCAAACCCGGATAACTTTCGTTTAAAACGTACCTTACACGATACTCTGATATTGAACTTTCTCCAGGTATAGTAATCGTGTAGTCGATAGAACGCTCTGTTACAGGTATAGTAAATGTAGTATAGTAGTCCTGGTCTCCAGAAACTCTGACCCTTCCTACTATTCCCTCAGTAGGAACGGTATAATTTTCAGGTAGTGATATTGTTCCAGATACTGTGATTCCCGTCTCAGCAAGTCCTTTTGATGGTAGAAGTAAGGTTCCCGACATGATGACTGCCACTGCAATGACTATGGAAATGAGTTTTTTTATTTTCCTCACCATTCTATCCCCCCCTCGATCATTTGAGATTTCTTCGGCTTATAACAAAGCGTGCTACAGCGCTCCTATTTTAGAACACTGTAGCGCGTTTGCTTCGGATTGATAAGGATTAACGGATTACGGATTAGGTTTATCTTGAACTTAATCCTGTTTTTCTTTTACGGCGTTGAACGAACATAAATGTTATAGCCGATAGAACACCCACTAAAAGAACAGGGTGGAATAACATGTAGACGATGACCACTAAAGGTAAAAGCAGGACTCGAGTTACAAACTTTAATATTACGCTGCCTGCAATGGTCTGCGCTATCGGAGGAGAATAGGTGTAGTAAGTTTCTACGAACGCCTTACCTAATGGGTTGGAGAGCAAGAATTGATCACGGAATTGGCGAAGGAGAACAACGTCCGACTGGTTCTTTGAACCAAAGGCTGCTGTTGCGATGAAGCATTCATCAACTTGGCCTGTTGTAATCGCCGGTGTTGTTAAGACTTCCGTCTGTACATTACCATTGCTATCTTTTAGGCTATTTGCTGCAATTTGTAGTTTATTATCTGTTCCTGTGAGAGGTGAACTAAAGGTTACATTCAGTTTCTTAGGATCTGTGCTACTTATAGCAACCGTATCGTTTGCTCCCAAAGCGTTAAAGTTGCTGCCATCCTCTGCAAAAGTAATTGCAGATTTAAGATCAGTTACGTTACTAATCAGCGATTTATCAAAAACTAGGGTAACTATTTTTTCGGTAGCATCCAGGGAAACATTTAGGAGAGATGGTCCTTGGACTGCAGGTTGTACGGTTACTGTCACAGTATACTCTTTGGTCGTTCCATTCTCAGCAGTTACTGTGTAGGTTAATGGATTAGTGAAGTCTTGCGCTTCTCCTGATGCTGGTGAAACTGTTGCTTTCGCTGATACCGCTATTGTCGGTACTAAAGCGGTTACACTTGTTCCTGCTGGTACCGTCGCTGTGATATTCGTTCCAGCTATCGTTGCTGTTACATCCGGGTCTAATCCTGCAAAGGTGAAGTTGGTTATTTCCTT
>NZ_JABZFS010000030.1:0-8669 GCF_014237355.1 Desulfosporosinus sp. | reverse complement strand
CTGGGAAAGTAAGGTATTTAGTAGCTGCAATATTTGCTGCATTTTGCGGGTATACATTTTTCTTGAATACCACTGGTTTTTTTGTCGATCAGACTTACTGGTTATTAGTTGCTCTTGCAGGAACCTTGATAAGCATTTATAACTATGAAACCAAAGAATCTAAGGAGGACATGGCATGAGAAAACTAGTTTTGTTTGCGATACTTTCAGGTTTAATCGGAACGCTTTTATACTCAACTTGCGGAGCCTATGAAACTGAAAATGTTTTTATCTTTGTTATTGATGGCCTCAGGAACAAGGAAGCCTTTGAAGACCCTACTCATCAGTACATCCCCAATATCTGGAATAACCTTCGCCCTATGGGCACCATATATCGACACTTCTATAACACAGGCCAAACGGCTACTTCCACCGGGGCTATAGCTACCATCACCAGCGGCATCGAACAGTTCCTTCCTTTGAACTATCGGGGCGGTTATACACTTAATGTAATTCAGAAGGAACCCAGCGTCTTTGAATATTACCGCAAAAAGTTTGATGTCGCTAAGGAGAAGACCTGGGTCATAAATGGCGGCGGAGCCGATACCGAAAATATTGGTATCAGCCTGAGTCCCCTTTACGGTTCCTCCTATGCCCCAAGTCTCGCCTTCTCCGACAGGAGAGCCAGTGACAAAAAAACGGCTCTGAAGTTAGAAATGGTTATGGATACTTACCACCCCTCGCTGGTTCTGGTGGAGTTCGCTGAAATCGACCGTACTGCCTGGACCGGCGACTGGGAGGCATATATCAATGCTATTAAGAACCTAGATTCTATCATATATAAACTACATGAAAAGATCGAAAGCGATTCTCATTATGCCGGCAAAACAACTCTTATCATCACCACATCCTACGGGCGACACAGTGACAGCTTTAAGGGCCATGGTGATAGCTGCTACGGGTGCCGCAGTCTACTGTTTCTGGCTATTTGACCCGATATTCAAGAGAATTTGGTCATTGGGGATAAACAAAAGGATTTCACCTCAATCGCACCCACGGTAGCGGAGTTGTTGGATTTCAAAACACCTACGGCCGAGGGCAAATTGCTCTCCGAGATGCTTATTGTCCCGCCAGATCTCAGGAAAAGAGGATCCATTAAGCCTGCTATTGCTGTCAGTGGCGACAACGTCCATCTGGTTTGGATGAGCGACCAGGGGCGCTGGAATATTCTGTACAAGCAGAGCAACGATGGAGGCCATACCTGGAGTGAGAAGACGCTGCTGGGAAATATCGGTGCCAAGTCGAACTCACCAGCTATTGTAGCGGATGGGGACAAAGTTGCCGTGGCATGGAGCAGCTTTACGGATAAGATCTGGAAGATATTTTTGAAGCAGAGTTTGGATGGAGGTGAAAGCTGGCACCCAAAAATCGAACTGGTGGAGGATATAACAAAGGGGAATAACCTGAACCCCAGTCTATCATTCAATGGAGACTACCTGGAGGTGGTCTGGAGCACTTTTACCCAAAATATCGCCTATCGTGAGCTGAAGGGAGACACCGTCGTATCCAGCACTCCGGTTTTAACCGGCTACCACATAGAGCAACCTACTATGGCTACTCAGGGGACGACCAACCACGTCGCCTGGAAGGAGTATAGTTACGACGACCTAAGTAACGAAATTTGTTACACTTCTGGTAGTAGCGGCATCTGGAACACCGCGGCTCAACTTACTCATGCAGCAGGGGAATCGCGAGACCCCTCCCTTGTTGGCTCCGGCTCCAAACTTCACCTTTTGTGGGCGGACAATCGGTCCGGAACCTTTGGCGTCTATTACACTCGGAGTGATGACGGAATGACCTGGAGCGAAGAAAAAGAATTGGTTACAAGTAATGTGGGGGCGTGGAATCCGAGCGCCGTTCCTGTAGGTGATGATTGTGTTGCCTTTGTTTATGAGGAAAACCACATGGGTGTAGGGCAAATTCGCTTGCGCATGAGCCTTGACGGAGGTAGCAGTTGGGAGAATAGCATTCCGGTGAGCGATACCTCTAACCATTGCACCAATCCCGCTGTAGCAGCCGATGATGTCGGCAATATCTACATCTCCTGGCAGGAATACGTAGGTGGTAAATGGAAGGTGGATATTAAGAAAATCCCCTTTACCATTTCAGGAGTAGGCTATGTCAGCAGTGCTGTCTGGACAGGTGTGGTTGATGTAAAGGCAATCGACAACTATGCTTACTGCGCTTTCTGGAATGGGGTAGGCATAATGGATATCTCCGATCCGACCCAGCCGGCACTTCTGGGCAAGGTTTATACCCAGGGCAGAGGGTGGGGGATCGATGTCGTTGGTTTCTATGCCTATCTGGCAGACGATTGGACGGGATTGAAGGTAGTGGATATTTCTAACCCCTTTGCTCCCGTGGTGGTAGGTAGCGTTGATACGGCCGGCAGTGCCCGAGCAGTTGCCGTACAAGGCAACTACGCATATGTAGCCGACATGGAAAATGGCTTGCAAATAGTAGACGTCTCAACACCTTCAGATCCTTTGCTCCTTGGCCAAAGTGACACTATCGGTGATGCGGTAGATATCGATCTATCAGGCGAATATGCTTACATTGCAGATAGCAAAGCTGGCTTAGCTATTTTTGATATATCAAACCCGCATAAACCTGAACTAATAGCCTCTTTGGCATCATATAATGGGTACGGCATCTTTGTGAGAAATGGTTTAGCTTATCTTGCCGCTGGTGAAAATGGTTTGGTTAGCATTGACATCTCGGATCCTCACAATCCTATCTATATGGATTCTTTTTCCCTCAATATGGCTTTTCATTTAGATGTGGAAGCTAACTTCGCTTATGTGATTGATTTAAATAAGGGGTTTTTCATTATAGACGTTTCTGATCCTTACGAACTAGAACTGGTGGGGCATAAAGACACCGAAGATTTCGCCTATCGCATCGATGTAAGAGACCAGATACTTTATGTGGCCGATGGTTGGACCGGATGTTTCACGATTTGGGACATCTCTAATTTTGGCGATATATCCCTTATTGGACAGTACTGGAGTATAGATGAAACATACGATGTCTTCTATGATAGTGGAAGAGCCTATGTGACGGGTGGTAAGACAGGATTATTTATAGTCGATGTTTCTGTCCCCATTGAGCCGATATTAATGAGTAATTATCCATTACCTGGTTGGGAAAACAGATCAGGGACAGGGGGTGTTTGTTTATGAAGACTGCGCCTATGTGGCCGATGGGCTCTCCGGACTGTATATTCTCGATGTCACCGATCCTTACCATTTGGAATTATTAGGTCGGCACGATACCCACGACTACGCTATTGATGTCTGGGCTGGGCATTGGGGAGAATTCGACAACCTCGCTTTTGTTGCCGCCAATCTCAACGGCCTGCAGATCGTTGACGTGCAAAATCCATCCTTGCCCAGTCTAATTGGAAGTTATTCAATCCCCGGAGAGGCTACCGGAATCCACGTCAGCTATCCATACGTCTACGTGGCGGCCGGAACAGCGGGCTTACAAATTATTGATGCATCAGATCCCTACAACCCAATCTTAATAGGATCTTTCGAAACTGATGGTTACTCATATGGCCTGGCCGGCGACGATCCTTACATATATATAGCTGACGGTAATAATGGCGTGGTGATAATTGATGCTGCAGATCCAAAAGATCCACACGAGCTTGCCAACTTCAATATCTCTCTCGGCTCAGAAAGAGATGTGGCGATAAATAACCATTATGCCTATGTCGCTTATGATGGGCTTGTAGTACTAGATGTATCGAATCCGGCACATCCAACCTATACTACGAGTTATAGGACTCCAGGGGTATCAAAAGGCGTTTCTGTACATGAAGATTATGCATTCGTTGCTGATTTTTCCTCGCTTATGATCTTACAGGTACTTCCGTGATTGAACTGCTTAACGCCATAGTGCAGTTCACAAACGACGGTAATATGCGGCTTTCGAATCGTCCTTCTACATCCCGAACTCGGCACCGCCTGATGGAAACTGTCCAACAGCTTAGAGGCAGCTTCTTCCGCTTGCCGTGGCTGTGGTCTAACTCGGATATATATCCTTTAACCGAGGATGGTCGATTTTTCCGAGTTATTTTCTTAAATCATTTTAATAAAAGGAGCCTTGTACATTGGTTCGCAAATTAACCAAAGGAATAAACTTGGCTTCAAACTTGTTAAGGTCATCAATGTGGATAATGACAATATTGCAACCTTATTAACTAGTTAGAATTAACTTTATTGGGAGGTTTGAAAAATGAAGAAGATACAAGTGGCTCTTTTTATTATTCCTTTGCTTTTAATTGCTAACAGTGATCTCCTGGCCCACTCCCCACATGATGTTATAAGAACAGTTGCTGTCAGTCCTAACTTTCCTTCAGACAGCAGAGTATTTTGCAGCTTGATGCATATTGACTATTTTCTCTTGAGATCCGATGATGCTGGGTTGTCGTGGTATCCATCGCAATTAGGGCTTCCGTACGTTAGCATCACTTGCATCGTCATATCAGAAGATTATGCAAGTGATGGAATTATGTTTGTCGGGACACGTGGCGAGGGTGTCTTCACATCAAGCGATGGGGGTACTTCCTGGAGCCCGTGCAATTCAGGAATAACAAATCTGCATATTACTACCCTTTCCATATCCCCTTCTTTTGCTAAAGATCAAACTATCTTTACTGGAACGGAGGGTGGAGGTGTCTTTAAATCAAGCGATGGGGGTACTTCCTGGAGCCCATGTAATTCAGGCCTATCAAACCTAGATGTTGCCAGCCTTTCCATATCCCCTTCTTTTGACGATGATCAGATTATCTTTATTGGAACGCGTGGTAGGGGTGTGTTTAAATCAGCAAACGGCGGTCTTTTGTGGGCTTCCTGTAACAGTGGTCTGTTAAATCTGGATGTAACGATGGTTTTTGTCTCATCATCCTTTACCCAAGACCAAACGGTCTTTGCAACAACTTGGGGCGACGGGGTATGGAGAACATTGAATGGTGGACAATCATGGGAGAATAAAAGCGAGGGGATTACTGACCTGTTCGCCACAGCTTTGGTTCTATCCCCAAACTACCATAAAGACCAAACGCTTCTCGTCGCTACAAAGGATGAAGGAGCATTTAGGTCGACCGATGGGGGAGCATCCTGGATTCCTGCGAGTGAAGGCCTGGATGAAAAGACGAAACAAACCAGCATTCATTATCTTGGTTTCAGTATTTCACCTAACTATGAAAATGACCAAACGATTTTTTTCGCAACATTTGAAGGTCTTCACAGGTCGAAAAATGGTGGCGGCAAGTGGAATCATCTAAATGTTTACCACCAAAAATTTATTCGCACGATAGTTGCGAGTCCAGATTATGCTGACGATGGAACGGCCTATGCTGGAAGTTATGGGGGTGGTGTATATGGGTCTGCATATATAGGCACATCCTGGAAGGCTTTGAACACGGGGCTATCTCACATATTTGTTGCAGCTTTGGCTATTAGCTCTACTTTTGACTTAGATGAGACAATTTTTCTGAGTGCTTTTCCAAATATTTTTAAGTCAACAAACAGAGGGAAGTACTGGAAATCGTTAGAAGTGAGTCAAGACGACTGGGTTTACATCAGATCTTTAGCTATCTCCCCAGATTATCACAATGATCAGACATTATTCGCTGGTAATGGGCGTAATGGCCTTTTCCCACTTTACAAATCCCTTGATGGCGGTGATTCTTTTCTACCAATCTCAGCGAATTATGCTATGTCCCGTTGTTTGGCTATATCACCAGATTACACCAATGATCAAACACTCTTCGTAGGCACAGAAAGAGGAGTTTTTCGGTCTCTGCATGGAGGCAATCTTTGTGAGTGTGTTGGCCTTGAGGATCAAAATATCTTTGCGCTGGTAGTTTCCCCGTCCTATCAAACCGATAGGACTGTTTTCGCAGGTACCACTGAAAAAGGTGCTTTCAAATCGACTGATGGAGGGGAAACCTGGGTTCCGGTCAACAATGGCATTGGGGACATGGGGATTAGGGGCATCGGAATATCCCCCAATTACGAAGCTGATAAGACGGTTTTTGCTGCTACTAAGAGCTATGGTGTCTTTAAGTCCACAAATGGCGGGGCAAGCTGGCAGTACAAGGGGCTGCGGGACAACTATGTTTATCCAGTTGCAATTTCACCTGACTATCCAATTGATCAAACAATTTTTGTAGGAGCCTGGGACGGTGTGTATAGCTCGACCAATGGTGGGGATTCTTGGGAACTTGTTTTGACACCCCATCGCCATGAAGAGAAAAGCGAGTGCATAGTTTATGAGGGCGATTGGAAGTATTATGAGCATTTCCTGGCAAGCGGTGCAAATCTGGCTTACTCCGTGGCACCTACGGCTAAGGGTTCGCTCTATTTCTTAGGAGACTCGGTCTCTTGGATTGGCGAGACGGGGAGAAAGGGTGGGATTGCGAATATTTACATCGACAGCACTTTTGAGGGCACAGTGGACTTGTACAGCCAGCAGCGAAAGTGGCAACAAACTTTATACAGTAAAACAGATTTAGATGACGGACTTCATACCATAACTATTGAGGTAAGTGGCCTGAAAAATCCAGATTCCTTGGGGCGCGCTATATTCATTGATGCATTTGATGTTGATTATAAAAAGTAATCTGCTATGAACATGAACTGTGTCAAGCTTGATTACTGAGAAAACTTTGTTGCGAGGAATAGATCAGTGAAAAGGGTTTTCGTTTTATCTTTGATTGTCCTGTCATTATTAACCTTGTTTAACGTTTTAACGTCGTCTTTTCCAACTTCCTTTGGCCAAGATATTTCTTGCCAGTTGATCAAAGATAAATACCGCGAAGTCCTGAGACTATATTCGATGAGAAAAGCTGAGGGTTTCGAGCTTACTGAAATCAAGGCAATCATTTCAGAAGGTAGGCAGTTTTATAAAAAACAAGAGTTAGTAAAAGCTAATCAGGCCGTAAACAAGGCATTGAGCATGCTTCAAGCTTTGGCAAAAAGGTCTGAGTACGACGAAATAATTTTCTCAAATAGCCCGTTCGGTATAGCTTACGGCTCTGTTTACTTTGGTGATGATGTATCCGCATTGATTAAAGAACTCGGTGCCACAAGTTTTCATATTAATAGAAGATGGTATGATATTCAACCAACTAAAGAACAGTGGGAATGGGATCAGCTTGACAATTATATTAAGCAGCTTGATGAAGATATCAGTGGCTATCTGCGCATGAGTGCAGCTTCACACTGGGCAACCAAAGTCCATGGGGGATTTACCAAAGGTTCTATGCCTAAAAAGATGAATGATTATTATCAATACATTTATAACACAGTAAGAAGATGCAAAGGTAAGGTAAAATATTTCGAGACTGACTGGGAGATTAACCTACTTGGTCACTGGGCGGGCACAAAGGAACAATATATAGATTGCCTGAAAGTATTTCATAAAGCAGTTAAGGATGCTGATCCCGAGGCATTTGTTGTGATGGGTGGACATGCAGGAGATTTCAACAGTAAAACAGGAAAGCCAAATAATATAGAAATTATTAATTATGTATTGAAAAATGCTGGTGATTATTTTGATTATTTCGACCTCCATCTTTATGGCCAATTGTATAACATACCACATAGAATACAATGGTTTAAAAAATGTTCAAAAAAGTTAAATTTGGACAAAGAGATAATTGTTACAGAATTTGGAGGTCCCACACCAGTGACTTTAAAACAATATCAAGTCTTTTTAAATAAAGCCCTAAGGGAAAGTGGCTTAAAAATGCGTTCACAAGAATTACGGAAACAAAAAGGTAGATTAATGAAAGAAGCAAAAGAAGCCTTCCAAAAAGATCCAATTTTTTGTGCTTTTACCAGAAACTGTCCTAAAGAGGCAGAAGAGAGAAGATTTAGAATTCAAAGCAGAGATATGATCCAGCGCCATATTCTTATATTGGCAGAGGGAGTGAAAAAACTATACTATTGGGATCTAAATTCTTCAAAAGGGAGGGGAAAAGGTCAGTTTAGCCTTATTTTTGGAAAGCTCGAATTAACCGATAGCAATTTTAATAAAAGGCCTATTTTTTATATCTATCAACGCATGACATCAAAGTTGCGTGATATCAAGTCAATAAAACGAATCTCTCATAAAGATAAAAATATCTATCTATATGAAATCAAGAAACATAACGATAAGAAGATATATGTTCTTTGGGAGAGAAGGGATGTTTACTATGGAGAAGAGCAGCCACCCACACTATTTAAATTTAACTTTGGATTTAATAAAGCACATATAACAGACGTCTTTGGCAAAGAAGAGGTAAGTTCAACTATTAATCGTATTTTATCATTAGAAATTACTGATACCCCAGTATATATTGAACAAGTTAATTCCTGAATTTTGCACCAAACTCTTTGCAAATACACATTTAGCTTATAAAGCTTTATGGATACAATGTTAAGAAGAACTGAAATATTAACCTGTTTTTACCAATCAGGCAAATTGATCTTCTTCAGATATTTCCAAACATAGAACGAACCACGCAGTTAAAATTCAGGTTAGGCAACATTGGACTTTTTTCTTATTTTTTAATCAGTTTTAATTAGCCCATCAAGCTCTTTTATGTCAATAGCATTTCAAGATGTACGGTTT